>JAKPRU010000406.1 GCA_029557025.1 Candidatus Omnitrophota bacterium
CCTCGAAGAAAAGTCCTTTGGTTGTCGTGAGGAGAATGGTTCCCCGGTCGCCCATGATCTGTTCCGAGGCTCCATCATGGGCATTCGCCCCAATGGAGGTATAGACGACCTTTGCAACATAGGGGTCGGTTTTCAGCTTTCTCAACGCCTCCTCACCCTGGTAGCGGGCCGGCAGGTCCGGCGGCTCGGAAGAGAAGAAAGCCATGCGGTTCTGTTCATTCGGCTCGATTTTGAATTCGTAGATGACGTTGACATTATCAAACACTTCGCGGTCATCCAGCCAGTAGTCTTTTCCGCCCACACCGACGACTGCCGAGGGATGACATCCAAGCACCCAGCTGGCGACATCCAGTTGATGGCTCCCCAATTCCGTCATGAGACCGCCGGAGTATTCCCAATACATCCGCCAGTTCGCCCAGTGTTCAAAATCGGGATAGTATTGCCGAACGAGGTCGTATTCCTTTCCGGGAGGGAAGTCCAACCCGATATGCGGACGGCGCCAGATGTAATTCCGGTTCCACTGGCAGCGGATCAGGGTGATGCGGCCCAGGAGACCTTCATTGTAGATCATGTGGACGGCCTTGCGGTAAATCGGGCTGTAACGGCGCTGTAATCCGACCTGAAGAAACCGGCCTGTTTCGCGGGAGACTTTCACCATTTCATTGGCTTCTTCAATGGTGAGCGCCATCGTTTTCTCACAGAAGACATTTTTCCCGGCTTTCATGGCGGCCATGGAATGCCGGCCGTGCCAATGAAGCGGGCTGGTGACCACAACGCAGTCGATATCCGCTTTTTCCAGCATTTCCTCGTGGCGCTGGAAGGTCTGCACATCCGGGTTGGCGCAATATCCTTTGCCGGCCTCCAGATTGGGCGGCCAGAGATCGCACAAGGCTGTGACTTTTACATTGGGCAATTTCACCACCTTTCGCATGAGGTGATTGCCTCGCCCGCCTGTGCCGATCCAGCCGACTTTGACCAGGTTCCCGCTGTCTTGGGCATTGGCCGTGATGGCCGGAGCGGCGCCGAGGGAAATCGCGGTAGCGAGCAGACCGGACGTTTTCATAAAGTCGCGCCGATCGGATTGCATTTTCTGCGTCATGATTCCTCACCTGTTTCCGGTTTTTCGAAACCGATCTTGTATAATTGGAAGCGCTCAGAGCTTTCCTTTATATACTGTATCGCTTTTACTCCCGCATTCGAACAGCCGTATTTTCGGGTTCCCTCGATTCCCAGCACAAAAAATGCCGTGGAGAGCGCATCGGTCTCCAGGGCTGTCGGGGCCAGCGCCGTCGCGCTCAACACGCTTTCCGCGGGCCGGCCCGAACGCGGGTCCAGAATATGCCCGTAAGTTCTTGTTTCAGCTCTGATAAATCTCTCATAATTGCCCGATGTGGACAAGGAACGGTCCATCAAATGAAGGACCTCAAGATGCCGATCAGGATTGAGCGGATCGCGGATTCCCACCTGCCAGCCATCCTGCTCCGGGGGTGCGCCCAGCGCATAAAATGTGCTTCCGCCCGCATTGATGAATGCAGAGGTAATCCCGTTGCGCCGAAGAATCCCAGTGATGGCATCGAC
>JAKPRU010000452.1 GCA_029557025.1 Candidatus Omnitrophota bacterium
AGCCAGTTTGACGTTACCGTAGCTCAAACGAGAGATCATTACGGTGAACTTCGTATAGAACGTCATAACCGCATCGACTGTCTCTCGGTTCCAGCGTGGGACTCTGTCCAACGCAGCAAGATACTCCTTCTCATCAAATCCATATTGATGTGCCTTGCTGCGGAATAGTTCTACATCCGGTGGTTCGCCCTCGAACAAGAACTGTCCAAGAAACAGATTCCCCACATGATTGCCCCCGACAACAATGGGTGTAGATACGTCCCAAAGACCGTTCTTGCACTGGTATAGCTTATAGGTCCCTTCCGATACGCCTTTTGTCAGAACGGTGTCACTCTCAACGCAATTCCGGAAAGTCTCCGGATGAATCCGATGATACTTTGTGCAGATATCCTGCCAACCGGAAGATACCAAAACTCTTCCTTGGACATCGATGATCGCCGTGGAGAACCGTGTAACCCGATAGAATTCATCCATCACCGCTTGAAGCGCCTCAACATCGAGAATATCGCTCAGTTCCAGCGTTCCGATGTCGCCTTCGGGATCAAGAATGGCATCCAGTTTTCTTCTGACCCGTGCCTCACTTTCGTGCAGTGCAATCCGGGCCTGTTCGCTCTCGGTAATATCCCGAATGCACTCAATGGCCCCCACCAGATCTCCGTGGCTGTTATACAGAGGTTTGGCAATGATCCAGAGAGCGACTGTTTCCCCCCGTATCTGAACATCGACTTGCGCCATAAGGATATCGCCTTCTCGCCTGACTAAGTGGTACCGTTTTTTAATATCTTCGTTGGGTTCTAATACCAGATCAATCAGAATGGGTCTCCGAATCCCATAGAACGGCAGCGCGTATTCGTAGTCGCCTTTTCCCAGAATGTCTCCAGCTTTAACCCCGGTCATCTCTTCAATTGCCCGATTCCACGCCACCACGGTTCTATTTGTATCGATGACGAATGTCGCGTCCGGCAAGAAGTTAAAAATATCCGATAGCCGTTGTTGCGAGTCTCGGAGAGCCTCTTCCGCCCGTTTGCGTCTGTCGATATCCACACTGAATTCGGCAACCAACCGGCGTCCGTTCTGATCCTGGAACGGAATCCGGTGCACCTCGAAAATGCGCTTATTCTCCGGTGTCAAAGGTCCCTCCTCGACAAGAACCTGCCCGGTTTCCAGGGCACGGGCAGCCGGGCAGTCCTCGCACGGCTTGTCCTGCCCCATGAAATACTCATAACACTTTCGACCGGTCGGATCGCCCCGATCCTTCTGCCAGCCCGGATCGACATACTGAAGGTTGTAGTCGGAATCGATGATGTCGATCCTTGTCCCGGTAACATCCAGGATCGTATGAAACCGCTGCTGCGCCTCAGACAACTCCGCCGTGCGCGCGGACACCTGTCTCTCCAGTTCCGCGCGACGATTGCTCAGAAAAAGGACGAAGGCAGTCAACACCACTGTGATAAACAGTCCCATGAGGCCCGCCACCCATCCGGC
>JAKPRU010000478.1 GCA_029557025.1 Candidatus Omnitrophota bacterium
ACCGGATGATCGAATCCGGTCTGTTCGGAAACGATTTCCTCTCGTGGCGAGATCTCCAGGAGGCGGTGGTGGTCGAAATCGCTGATGAGCGTATTCCCGTTTGGAAGCCGCAACGCATCCATGGGTTGTAAGAGGTCTCGATTGTATGACCAGGCCGGGGTTCCATCCTCCGCGATCTCCAGAATACTTCCTGCTGTCGAATCGCAGATCAGGAGATTCCCGCCGGGAAGGAGGTCGGCATCGGTGGGGCCTTCGAATGGATAATCGATTTCGCGTTTTGTCTGTTCTTTTACGTCATAGAAAAAGACTTTTTTCGCCGCACGCGATGTCAAGAGGAAACGACTTGGTTCTTCGAGTACATCCACATCATGGAGTTCCTTTTCCAGTACTAGGGAGAAGGTCTTCTCTTTCCCGGAGAAAATCAGGAGTTCTCCTGCTTCCGTAACAACCGCGAACTCATTCCCGGAAGGAAAGGCCTCGATGTCTGTCGGAGCAGCAGTAAGAGGAACGAATCCCAGAATCTGTCCTTCCCCATTGAATTCCAGAACGCCGGAGGATGGAACGCGACCGTTCTCCCGTTGTGTCACCTGTCCCGACACAAGCGCGGATTGGACAAGGAAGGAGATCCAAAGAATGGAGAGGAGGAACAGCGATATTTTAACGAGCCTTTCCCGCGAAATTGAGAACGATACGAAGGGGATTGATCTTTCGGAATACACTTCCCTCACCCCGAACCTCTACGACCGGATGTTTCTTTATCTCCTGGGATTTGGATCATAATGTCTATCCAACGCGAACACAAGAACGGGCGGAACCGAGGGTTCCGCCCGTTGGAAAATTGTGAACGGCTATCCGATCGGTCTTAACCCAGGATGGCTTTGAGGTCCTCATCCGGTGTGGAGATCGGTTGGATGTTGAACTTATCGACAAGAACCTGAAGGACCGGCGGTGTGACAAATGCCGGAAGGCTTGGTCCGAGCCGCATGTTCTTGATTCCAAGGTGAAGCAAAGTCAGCAAAATACAGACTGCTTTCTGTTCATACCAGGAGAGAATCAGCGAAAGCGGCAGGCTATTGACATCGGTGTTGAAGGCTCCGGCAAGCGCCACGGCGATTTGAATCGCTGAATAGGCATCGTTGCACTGCCCGACATCCAGCAGGCGCGGAATGCCGCCGATATTGCCGAAGTCCAATTTGTTGAATCGGTATTTGCCGCATGCAAGGGTAAGAATCACACAATCGTCCGGGACTTTCTGAGCAAACTCGGTGTAGTAATTACGGCCGGTTTTGGCTCCGTCACAGCCGCCGATCAGGAAGAAATGTCGAATGTCCCGGCTCTTTACAGCCTCAATTACTTTATCCGCGACACTCATCACGGCGCTGTGCCCGAACCCGACCAGGATTTCTTTGTCGTCACCGTTCTCCGCGAATCCTTCCGCTGCCAGAGCGGCTTCGATCACGGGCGTGAAATCGCGATTGGAAATATGCACAACATCCGGCCAGGCCACCAGGCCGCTCGTAAAAATGCGCGCTTTGTAGCTGTCTTTCGGTCTCTGAATGCAGTTCGTCGTCATGAGAATCGCGCCGGGGAACTCATCGAATTCCTTCCGCTGGTCCTGCCAGGCGCCACCGTAATTGCCGACTAGGTGTCTGAACTTCTTGAGTTTCGGGTAGCCGTGTGCGGGTAGCATCTCGCCGTGGGTGTAGATATTGATGCCTTTCCCCTCGGTCTGTTTCAAGAGTTCCTCCAGGTCTTTCAGGTCATGGCCGGATATCAGGATCGCCTTCCCTTTTTTGGGAGTGATTCGTACCGGGGTCGGCACCGGGTCTCCGTACGCGCCGGTGTTTCCTTTGTCCAGCAAATCCATGGCTCGCAGGTTGACCTCACCGCATTTCATATTCATGCCAATCAGGTCGTTGGTATCGGGTTTCTCTTGGGTAAGGAAATTGAGAGCCTCGTGGACAAAGGCATAAACCTGGTCATCCTCCTGTCCCAGGATTTGCGCGTGGTCGGTGTAGGCCGCCATGCCTTTCAACCCATAAGTGAGCAGTTGTTTCAGACCGGCAATGTCCGCCCCGACGACTTGTGTCTCTCTTGCAATCCCGACCGCCTCGGCCTGTTGAATCAGCGACGGCAAGTCTTTGGCCGGGGTCCAGGTTGCCGGGCCGGTCAATGGTTCCGGTGTTTGTCCCGCTTTCCGGCAGGCGTTCTCGTACAATTTCTTCGCTTTGTCGCGGATTTCCACCCCGCGTTGGATCAACTGTTGAATCCGCTTGGGGTCAAAATTAACGTTGGTGACCGTTGTGAAAAGTGCCTCAACGGTGAACACATTCACTTCCCGGTCCGTTATACCCAGTTTTCGGGCACGATGGGCGTACATGGAAATCCCCTTGGCAACATGGACCAGCAGGTCCTGCATGGCTGCCGTGGTTGCGTCTTTTCCGCAGACCCCCACGGTCGTGCATCCGGTTCCTTTGTTTGTCTGTTCACACTGGTAGCAAAACATAGCCTGGTCTCCTTTTTCTATCCTGTTGGATGATTGTTCTCCATTTTGGTTTCGATTTCAACTACCTGATATCGAGCCGGGGCATTGAAAAGCCGGCTTTGCAGCTGGTTGGGGATCTGTCGGGGCTTTTTGAATTGCCAAGTGTTGTTCCACCGCTTCCTGGTTGTATGCGTCAGCGACACGCTCTTCACTGGTGATTGCTCCCTGGGGGCACTCGCCGATACATGCGCCGAGTCTGTCGCAGCAGGATTCTTTGACCAATCGTGCCTTTCCGTCGATCAGTTGAATAGCCCCCTCCAGGCAGGCATTCACATACAGCCCACATCCGTCGCACTTTTCCTCGTCAATCTTGATGATCTGCCTTCGTACGGCCATTGCTTCTATCGACAACTGAATCTATATTCTGGTACTACTATACCAGTATAGAAGCAAGAATCAAGAGCGCCCGGTATTTTTTTTACCCACCTGCGACGCTCTTGAGGTTTTTTTCGATCAGGCCATCCAAAGCCCGTGAATATTACAGTACTCGCGGGCGATGATTTCGGCGGCATCGATCATGAACACCGCTTCGGGAACCTCGCCCGGTTTCAGGAACTGCTTGTAAGACTTTCCGTCCGCGATGATCTCGATCCATTCGATGTAGTGTTTTTCCTCCATTGGGTGAGCCACACTGCCGACTTTGACCTTGAATCCGCCATCGATCTTTTCTACAACCGGCACATGTTTCTCTCTGGTCGCATCGACCGTATTTTCCTCGAACAGTTTCATGGGCTGTCCACAACACACCAGTTGTCCCGCACCTTCGTGGAGTACTTCCACAATGTTGCCGCAGACTCCGCATTTGTAGATTTGCAATCGTTTCGTCATGTTTTTTTCTCCTGTTCTGATTGGGTCAGGGATCCTGAAATAGGGAATTACCAGTTTTCAGCCAGCAGTTCAAAATGAGATTGGGGATGTGCGCAGGCCGGGCAGGTTTTGGGAGCTTCCGGGCCTTCATGAAGATATCCGCAATTGCGGCAACGCCACACGACCACTTCGGGCCGTTTGAACACGCGGTCGTTTTCGATATTCGCGGCCAGTTCCAGGTATCTTTTCTCGTGTTGCTTTTCCGCCACGGCGATGGCCTTGAGGATCGTGGCGATCTGAGGGAGACCCTCCTCTTCGGCGATTTTGGCGAATCCCGGATACATCTCTGTCCATTCGTAATGTTCCCCCGCTGCGGCGGCTTTGAGGTTCTCCAAGGTGGTTCCGATCACACCGGCCGGGAAAGCCGCCTGGATCTCGACCTCGCCTCCCTCCAGCAATTTGAACAAGCGTTTGGCATGTTCCTTCTCCTGGTTGGCGGTTTCCTCGAAAATGTCCGCGATTTGAACATACCCCTCACTGCGTGCTACTCCCACAAAGTAGCTATACCGGTTTCTCGCCTGCGATTCCCCCGCGAATGCAGTGAGGATGTTTCTTTCCGTCTTACTTCCTTTAAGAGCCATCATTCTTACTCCTTTCTTTCCGAGATTTTTGCCTCATGCGATCATCACCTTCATGGGTGTTGTATCCGAGTGTTTCAACTGCGCTGCGCAAGGCCATTATATCAAGATGGTCACCGGATATGGTCGCCGTGCCGCTGCGCAAATCCACTTCTGCGGAAGCCACGCCGGCACATCCCATCAATGCGCGCCGCACCGCACGGGCGCAATGCTCGCAGGTCATGCCTTTGACCGGAAGGACAAAGGCATGTTCATTCTCACCAGGCTTTGCCACCGACTGCCTTCTCCACGACCTCGGCCACAGGGCGATGGCCAGAACCCCCAACAAAATCACCGACCAGATCGTCTCCGTACTCGAAGGCGTCATGGCGTGAAAATGCGGAATACCCATCCCCCTGCCCGCAGGGTAAACAAGGTTCAGAAACGTCCCCGCGGCGAATGCCACCACAATCACGGTTCCGAGATGAATTGCAACCACTCTTTTTCCCATCAGCTGCCAGACAGTGGCAATAGTAGCGGCGTTGGTCGCCGGGCCGGTCATAAGAAACACCAGGGCAGCGCCCGCCGTGACACCCTTTGCCATGAGCGCCGCTGCAATCGGCACGGAAGCCGTCGCGCACACATAGAGCGGAATCCCGACGAGCATCATGACGAACATTCCCAGCACCCCGCTCCCCAAAGCCCCGGAAAAATAGTCGTCCGGGATCAGGGCCGCAATCAAACCGGCGATCACCAATCCCACAATCAACGGACGACCGATATCACGAGGGAGAGTCAGGAATCCGTACCGAACGGCGCGCTGCCATGCGGATTCGTGAATGGCCGGATTGCAGCACGCATCTTCACAATTTGGTTGCTTTGAAGTTCCGCTTTCA
>JAKPRU010000483.1 GCA_029557025.1 Candidatus Omnitrophota bacterium
TTCCTCTGTCAAACGAGGCCACCACTTCCCGCTTCTCGAACGGTTAAAAATCGAGTAACGTTCCTGTACGCTCTGTTTTCATAAGGTCACCTTCCTGGCATACGATAAGTTCTTATCACAACTCTATTTATGCCATAAAAGACGACCTTTAAAAATGGCTACCGTGAGAACTCCGGGCTACGGCTGGCCGGTATCATAAACGATGCTTCTGCACTATCCTTCCCGTTCTCCCCCCTCCGGGCGACCCTGCAAACAAAACGGCAATTCAAGATCATTGGCCTCCAGGAGATCTTTATCGTAAAGGATTTCGCGACTGGGACCGTCGGTTACAATGCCGCCCGCGTTCAGAAGAACACATCGCTCGCAAATCTCTAACGCAAAATCGAGATCGTGCGTCGCAAGGATCTGCGTTTTCGGGAACGCGCTCAGCCAGTTCAGCAGTCGACGGCGGTGTTTCGGGTCGATATTCGCGCTGGGTTCGTCCAGGGCGAGAATCTCCGGGTCCAGCACCAATACCGTCGCCAGCGCAACCCGCTTCTTCTCGCCGCCGGAAAGATGATACGCAGAGGAATTCTGATGCTGTTCCAACCCGACTTGGCGCAGAGACCGATGCACCCGCTCTAAAACCTCCTCCTTGCTGTAGCCCAGGTTCATGGGACCGAACGCAACATCTTCAAACACGGTCGGGCAGAACAACTGGTCATCCGGGTCCTGAAAAACCAGCCCGACCAGAGACCGAATCTGCGGAAGGAAACCGTTGGAAACATCCATCCCGCAGATTCTCACTCGGCCTGTACCGCGCAAAACCCCGTTCAGGTGCATCAGCAGCGTGGATTTCCCCGCGCCGTTCGGCCCGATCAGCGCAACCCGTTCGCCCGGACGGATACGCAGGTTGATATGCCGCAACGCTTCCGGGCCATGCCCATACCGAAACGAAAGATCTTCGATATCGACCGCCCATTCATATTTCTTCGGATTCTGCACAGGACCGGACATCATTCCTCACTGTCTTGCCGGAAGCTCTTATTCTCTGATCCGAGCAAGCCCATTCCAGCCTTAACCCATCATCCCGGCAGAGAAAAGATTTCTCACACCATCTAGCGCAGCCAGGCGACAAGCCGACCTGTGATGCACACGGCGATCACGGCGACGGTCAACACCACATCGCTTGCCCGAAGCACCGGTGTATCCAACGTGCGGATCGTTCCCAGGAAACCGCGCGAACACATAGCCTGGTAGATCCGCTCGCCCCGCTCGAATGCGCGGATAAACAACACCCCGATAATGCCGCTAAGCCCCCGCCACAAAAGAATGCGACGAGGATAGGGACATCGTGACCGCAACGCCAGCATCATCCGCTCCCGTTCATCACTCAGAACAAAGAGGTAGCGATACATGAATCCCAGGATGTTTACCAATAGTCGCGGGACCCGCAGCGATTCAAGACCCCGCAGGAACCCGGTAAATGGTGTGGTCGCATTCAGCAGCACCATGGCAAGAATCGCAATCGTGCCTTTGCACAGCACATTCAAAAAAACATCCACACCCTCTCGTGTGACAGCTCCGGTCCACGGCCCCAATTGCCATTCCCACAGCGATGTACCCTCTTTGAAAAACGGCACAAAGACAATCAGCACCAGAAGAAACGGTTCGACTTTCAGCACTTTCTCCACCAGGTGAAGGACCGGCACACGGGAAAAGAACATAGCGAGAACCAGCAGGGGAAGGACAAACAGAAAGTCCAGATATCGGCCCGGCGGTGTCGATGCCGCGAAACAAACAATAGCCAGGACCATGATGATCTTGGCCCGAGGCTCCAGACGATGAAGCGGGCTGTCCCCCCGGCTATGGTGATCCAGAAACTCGTGCTTCATGTGCCGGATTGATTCGGAACGCGGTCTCGACGTGACGCCAGGAGCTTGGCAAGTCCGAATCCGCCAAAATAGAGAATCAATGTCCCAAGACCACCGGCAATTGCTGTCGAGAACGATTTGTTCTCAACACAGGGGATGGTGTAGTCCGGGAACACCTCCGGTGTAACCGATTTCTCCGCCGCTTTATCGAGAAACTGATGATCCTCCGCTACTCTCTCCAGCCCATCCGGACTGGAAGATGCAAACGGAGACAATACGATTGCCACAAACAACGCAAGGCCGAGCCCTGTCAGAATCTCTTTCCTGGTCATGACGTTGCCTCCGCACGTGTGGTGATCAAATCCGGTCGGACCGCGTTCACGTACCCCAACACAACGCAGGTAATAATCGCCTCCCCGATTCCGATCACTGCGTGCCAGCCCAGCATGGCCTTGATTGCCAGGCCCATCGGAACCGTGCCGGAAATTCCCAGCTCCACGGCACACATTCCCGAAGCCAGCTCCACCGAAACCCAAGCCGCCAGCGCAGCAGCGGGAATGTGCCCGATCCCCCTGCCCAGAGCCTTGTAAATCCAGAATGGGATGATCGTCCCGATGAGGGCCATGTTGAATATATTCGCTCCCAACACCAGAACCCCGCCGTCCTGAAACAGAAAACACTGGACGATCAGCACCAATGCGATGACCAGCGCCCCTGCCCACGGGCCAAGCAGGATAGCCGCCAAGACACCGCCCAACAGATGACCCGATGTGCCCCCGGCGACCGGGAAATTGATCATCTGCGCCGCAAAAATAAATGCGGAGGTGATTCCCATCAATGGAATTGTGCGCTCGCCCAATGCGGCCTGGCTGCGGGATACGGACATCCCAAGCCCGGCCACCGCCGCCAAACCTGTTACGGCACAAACCGGCACATTGAGAAAACCGTCAGGAATGTGCATGTGCTGCCTCCCATCGGATGTGTTAGTCTTTCCCGATTTACCGACATACTATCTCAATTTTCGTAACACGGCAAGACCCTGTCTGGGAAATGCCCGCTTATCGCGGCGGCACCCGCCCCGGTTGGCCTCCCCTCTTTGACCACCGCTTTGCCCGCAGTATCCCTCCCCGAAGATCGGGGGAGGTGAGGTGGGGGTTGACCTGCTCGTCTCCCCCAAACCGCTCTCAACAAACCGGTTATTTTTTCCCCCCTTCTTCCTTCAACCGCTCCGCGATCACCATTCTCCCCGCCTGTTTGTCGCCTTTGTCGGACGGTTCTCCGCTTTTCTTAACCTGTTCCTTGCCGGCTTGTGCGTGGGTGATCGCCGCCTTCCGAATCCCCTCGTCTTTGAAGACCTCGGTTTCGATCCATCGGCAAACCTTGTCGACTTCGCTGATGGTCTTAACCAGAACTTTGACTTCCAGGGTCAATTTCTGAAGTTCCTGCTGATATTTCAGGAATTTCTGTGCGCTTTCGGAATGATCCAGTGTGGCGAGTTGTTGTTGCAGGTCTTCCCCATTGCTCTGCAATGTGGTTTGTAGCTCCTGCAAAACCTTCCGCACCACCGTGTCGCGCATTTCGGTCAGTTGCTGTTGGATTTTCAGAACCCGGCTTTTGCTTTTCTGAAGATCGAGGCGATGATAGTACGAGGCATAAGTCAGCGGTTCCAGCGCCCGGCTGTGGAGAAGGTATAGTTTTTTGTCCCGTTCCAGTTCTTTAGCCAAAGCGACAGCCTGTTCCATTTGACCATCGCGCTTGAATCGAATCATCCTCGCCATCTTACTTTCGTAAGCAGCGAAAATCGGCTCGGCATTCTTCCGCTGGGTTAATTCATTCTCTACCTGGACCAGGGCGGAGATGTTTTCCTCCGTTTCATTGAAGCGTCGCCGAAGGTTCATGGTCATCGACTCGGCTTCTTTGTCGCTGATTGACTCGTCTTTGACTCGTTCCGTGAGGGACTGCACCGCGAAGAAAAACAACATCCGCAGTTCTTCTGCGATAGCACGGCTGCCGCCATACAGCGCCTTTTCCAGGTTCCTTCTTAGGGCATCCTGGGCGGCGTCCTCTCCTTCTTTTTCCTGAAGAATCTTCGCCGCTTCATCGGCGGTAAGCAAAAGGACCTTCCCTTCGTGGAACACGCGGACAAGCCCATCCTGGGATACTTTTTTCTTCCGAACGGCCTCCCTGCTCTCCTGGTCCCAGGACTGACGCTGTTTCTCAAAAGCAGATATATTCTCCGACTGACCAAAAATCTGACCGATATCGACGGATGCCATGGCCCCCTCTACCTCCCTGAACAAGATGGGATTTCCGCAATCGCGGAAGAAAGAAATCCCGTTGGAATTCATATTCCTGAATTCCGCATACGATCCTTCCGTAGAAAAGCCTTGGCGGAAGTACTTCACGATATATTGGACTCAATTCTCTTTTCTGTAAAGTAGGCGAGCGTAACGAGGCCCCGTTGTCTTTCAACCCCTTCTCGATCATCCCGCCTGTCTATTCAATCCATCTTTCAGGGGGTAATTTACTTTCGCATCTCAGATTATGAGTACGAGGTTTCCCGATGAGTTCCAAATGTAATCGCCGTAAATTCGTTCAATTGGGGATGGCCGCCGGAGTCGCGGCGGCTGTCCAGGGTATGTCGGTCGCATCCGCCGAGGAGAAACCGCTTCGAATCGGCGTGATCGGCATGGGAAATCGCGGAACGCACCTGTTGAATGTCTGTCTAAAGGAACCGGGCATTGAAGTGGCGGGCATTTGCGATATCCGTCGCGATGCCATGCGACGAGGCATCGACCTGGTGGACCAGGCGGGTCAGAAGCGTCCGGCGGGCTACTACTACGACCAATTCGATTACCGCCGGATGCTGACGCGGGACGATATCGAGGCGGTTGTGATTGCGACGCCTATGCAGTGGCACACCACTATGGCCGTGGATGCGCTCAAGGCCAGGAAGCATGTCCTCAGTGAAGTGTCGGCGACCATTACGCTGGAGGAATGCTGGAACCTGGTCCATGCCGCTGAGGAGACGGACCGTATCTACATGCTTTCGGAGAATTGCTGCTATTACCGCTCCAACATGGCGGTTCTGAATATGGTGTCCCAGGGGATTTTCGGCGATTTCACTTACGCGGAATGTGGCTATGTACACGATTGCCGATACCTGGATTTTACACCCGATGGGAAATTGACCTGGCGCGGGGAACTGGCCCGCGATTATATCGGAAATCTCTATCCAACCCATGCAATCGGACCCGTGGCGACCTGGCTGGGAATTAACCGGGGGGACCGATTTGAATCGCTGGTTTCTTTCACAACTCGCCAGGCAGGGCGAACCGTCAACGCCATCAAGAAATTCGGAAAGGACCATCCCGCCGCCCAGACTCCATTCTCCGTGGGCGATTCCACCACAACGCTCATCCGAACCGCGAAAGGCGCGATGATCGACCTCCGGTACGACACGGCCTCCGCTCGCCCGGTACTCAACACAACTTACTACGGCTTGCAGGGAACAACCGCCTCCTATGACGATCGTGACAATGTGCAACGGATCTGGATCGACGGACGGTCCGAAGGGGAAAAATGGGACAGTCTCGAAACCCTTTTGACAGAGTTCGAGCATCCGCTCTGGCAGCGATTGCGGGAACAGGCCGAGGGCAGCGGACACAGCGGCGGTGACTTCTTTGTGGTTCACGAATTCTTCGACACAATCCGAACCGGACGACCATCCCCCATCGATGCCTATGACGCAGCAACCTGGAGCGCGGTAATCGGTCTCTCAGGGAAATCCATCCGGGAAGGCGGCCGGCCGCAGGAATTCCCAGACTTCACAGGGGGCGCCTGGAAAACCCGGAAACAGACTCTCTTAATGGGATGAGGCGCGCGGGTGTGCGGCCTCACTGTTCCCGCCTTCCACCAATTTACCATGATCACGTTTGGTCTGCCGGATTGAATGCTATAATGGTACACAGATAGCGATCATGAAACACATCAAAACACACGCAATCTGGCTCGCATTTCTTTTCATTGGTCCTGGCACGCTGCCCGGCGCCGCCAAAAAAATCGAACAGCTGGGTATGACCTGGTACACCAAACTGGAGGAAGGGCTGGCAGTCGCCCAGAAAGAAAAGAAGCCGATTTTCGTCGACTTCTGGGACATCCATTCAACCGCGTACAAACAGCAATTCGAGGAAACCTATAAAGATACCCGCATCATGGCGATGTTCCCGAAATTCGTTCTGGTGACACTGAATATCTTGGTGGAGAACGAGACAGCGAACCGATTCCGTGTCCGCCAAGTTCCGGAAATCCTCTTCCTGAACCCCGATGGGAAAGAGCTGGGCCGTCATCGCGCCAGCCAGCATGTGACTCCTGAGATGCTCCTCGAACGGATGGAAAGCGTTCTTGGCGACCTGGAGGCTTTCGAGAAGCTGAAACAGCAAATTAAAGACGAACCGACAAATTACGAGGCCATGCTCAAAATGGCCCAAACCCTGGAAGGATGGCTCCAGGAGGAGGAGGCCATCCCCCTGTATGAGAAACTCAGCCACACTGAAGAAGCCGGGCAGGAGATCCGGG
>JAKPRU010000488.1 GCA_029557025.1 Candidatus Omnitrophota bacterium
GACACGTTCAACGGACATGCGATCACCCCGCTGGAGGGGGAGAGCCTGCTCGATTTGTTGCGCGGCGACCGGACCTCGCGGCTGCGTCCCATCGTACTGGAACACGAGGGCAACCGCGCGGTCCGCTCGGGGGACTGGAAACTGGTGTGCAAACATCCCGGAGACTGGGAATTGTACGACATGTCACGTGACAGAACAGAATTGCACGATCTGGCAGCCGAACATCCGGACAAAGTGCGGGAGCTCGCGGAAATCTATCAGGAGTGGGCGGAACGGTGCGGTGTGGTCGATTGGGACGAGTTGCTCCGTCAGAGCACGGGAATGAGTCCCTCGGATCTGCCGGGGGCGGACGGGTAAAGACGTCGTTGTCAGACAACCCGGATTACTCCTCCCGGATGAGTTCACAGACCGGTTGCTTGTACAACCGCCTGATGGGTGACATCTGGAAGAAGGTTACCAATGCCAGCAGCGCCGGCAGGAGGATCAGCATCGGAACCAGGGGATAGTACCGGAAGAGATCGAGAATCTGATTGCCCGTCGAGACGGCAATCCTGTTGCTGTTCACCAGCATCGGGATCGCCACGCCAATGCCGATGACATGGGCGGACAATGTCGCAGATGCCACCAATACGACACTTTCCAGCGCTTTGAGTCGCCGCATCCGATCCCATGAGAACCCGCCAGCACGCAAAGCGCCGATCAGCCGCCGGTTTCTGGTGGCCAGCGAAAGGCCGATCGAGCGGATGATAAAAACCGAAAACAGTGCCAGCAGGAGCAGGAGGAGGTAGATCACGGATAACACGATATTGTTGCCAATCTGTGTCTGTTGTTCCGCCTCGGATCGCATCAGAGTCGTCATATAGGGATACAGGATATCCAGTTCCTGAACCGCTGCGCGCAACTTCTCATCGTCCCGGTAGTCCTTCATCTGGATGTAGACCGACTGGATCCGATCCTCCAGCCCGAACAGCCGGAAAGCGTCCAGCCCCCAGACGATCATAGCCTTCTCTCCGAGGGGTTCACGGGTCATATTTACCGGCGCGTCCGATCCCCGATCCGGG
>JAKPRU010000500.1 GCA_029557025.1 Candidatus Omnitrophota bacterium
AGCTACCTAGCAGGCCAGGCGTCCCTGCCTGGCGGCTACCTAGCAGGCCAGGCGTCCCTGCCTGGCGGCTACCCAGTAGGCCAGGCGTCTCTGCCTGGCGGGTCAAGGGCCGAACAGGCCTTTGTGCCTGTCAATGGGCGGAAAGGAAACTCTGTACCTCATGCTTGATGCCTCTACCGTTCTGTGCGGGGTGATCGGCAATCCCATCGCGCATTCCATGTCACCCGCCATGCACAATGCCGCTTTTTCCGCATTGGGATTGAACTATGTCTACCTGGCGTTCAAAGTGGAAGATGTCGCTGAGGCGCTGAACGGTGTTCGCGCTCTCGGAATCCGTGGCCTGTCTGTGACCATTCCGCACAAAGTTGCGGTGATGGATCATCTCAATTATGTTGACCGTACCGCCGAGCGTATCGGTGCAGTAAATACGATTGTCAACGAGGCGGGGCAATTACTCGGAACCAACACCGATGGTCTTGGAGCGCTTCATGCCCTGGAGCAGGTCCAGCCGGTCAATGGTCAGTGTATTCTGATTCTCGGTGTCGGCGGGACCTCTCGCGCCATCGGGTTTACGCTTGTATCCGAGCGAAAACCGATGTCGATTGTCCTTGCCGGGCGAAAACCGGAAAAGACAGCCAACCTGGCGCGCGAAATTCAATCTTGTTCCACATGCCCTGTCATCCCATCGGATTTCGATCCGCGATCCCTTGTTGAAATGATTTCGCAGGCCGATATCGTGATCAACACAACGCCCATCGGTATGCTCCCGAATGTGACAGAATCGCCGGTTCCCGATGGGGTGTTTGTGAGCCGTCAGGTTGTCTTTGATGCGATCTACAATCCGCCGAAAACCCGCTTCCTGTTTCAGGCGGAACAGGCGGGTGCAAGAACAATCAACGGTCTCCCGATGTTTGTCCACCAGGGAGCGGAGCAGTTCCGCCTGTGGACCGGAATGGAGCCGCCCGTTGAGGTTATGGAGCAGGCGGTCCGGCGATGCCTGCGGATCGCACCTGACAACAAAGGTTAATTAAAAATGTCTACCGCTGCTGTTGTTGTTGCGGCCGGGCAGGGGAAACGGATGGGAGCCGAGACCAACAAGGTCCTCCTTCCGCTGGCCGGAAAACCTGTCCTGGTCTATTGCCTGGAGACTCTGAATCGCTCCGAACGAGTGGATCGAATGATTGTCGTCACGCGCCGGGAAGACTTGCAGACAGTCGAGACCCTGATACAGGAATATGGCATTTTTAAAGCCGGGGGAGGGATTGTCCCCGGCGGGGCCGAGCGATTCAATTCCGTTCTGGCGGGTCTCAATGCCCTGACGGATACCCCACCCGATTCGGTCCTGATTCAAGACGCCGCGAGGCCCTTTCTGACAGAGCAGATGATTCGGGATACGCTGGACGCGCTGACCGAATCGCCCGGAGCCGTCGCCGGTGTACCCTGCAAAGACACAGTCAAGATAGTTGATGACGCCCGTACCGTGATTGCCACGCCGGACCGCTCTTTGCTCTGGATTGTCCAAACCCCGCAGACCTTTCGATTCGGCGCGATTCTGAACGCTTATCGCGGGTATCGGCCCCCGCCATATCCGACCGATGATGCCGCGCTTCTGGAATATCGCGGTGAAAAAGTCACAATGGTCATGGCATCGTACGCCAATATAAAAATCACGACGCCCGAAGATCTTCGTATCGCAGAGATCATGTTGCGTCTGAGGACAGAATGACCGACACCGTTGCCGATGCCCGCGCGAAACTCAACCTCTTTCTGGCGGTCAGAGAAGCACGCCCGGATGGATACCATGAGTTGGATATGGTCAATGTCGAGGCGGGTCTGAGTGACCGGCTGACTTTTTGTGACCGGATCGTACCGGGCATACAGATGCGCTGTAATAACAGACGAATTCCTCTGGACGAGAGAAACCT
>JAKPRU010000501.1 GCA_029557025.1 Candidatus Omnitrophota bacterium
CCGCCCGATCAAACTGGGTGTTCGCATCCGTGAAAAACAGTATCTCGCCGGTCGCACTGGGCAAGAGCCGGTTGAGCGCGGCGTTCTTGCCGATGGACTCGTCCAGAATCAATACATGAATATCCTTTTGCGCTCTCAGGTACTCCGATGTACCGTCTCGCGACCCGTCCGAGGCAGCCAGGATTTGGATTTTCTCTTTCGGATAATCCAACGCGCGCAGGTTCGCCAGCTTCTCCGGCAAGGCAGAAATCTCATCCTTCGCCGAGAATAGAATACTGACCGCCGGCTGGTAATCGGGATCGGAACGATAGGTCCGGCGGGTCAGCAAGGCCAGAACCGCCAGCGCCAATGGGTAGCCGAGGTACACATAAACCAGCCAACCGATACAAAACCAGAATACAATGTCCCATACCATGGCATGATATTGCGGTTTGGAGAAACCGAAGTCCATGGAAGGTGTGAACCTTGCCACTCCGGCGCGAACAGGTGAAACTCTGAGGGCTGTCTGAGAAATCGCACAATCGCCCCCTTTCTCTCCGGGAGAGGGTTTGAGGTGAGGGACGTTGCCCACGTGTATCCAACGCCATTGACCCCAAGCAGAGACAAAGGCCACATTCCCAATGCGCATTCTGTTCCTTCTTCCGCAAATTCCCTGGCCGCCTGAAAGCGGCGGGAGAATTGTGACCTCCAACACGGTCCGGCGATTCGCACAATCCAATGATGTCTTTGTCGGTTGCCTTTACCATCACTCCAATGAATTAAAGCATCTGGATACGGTCAAATCCTGGTGCCGTGAGGTGGTGGCGTTCCCCGCTCATGCAAAATGGGATTTTTTAACCCTGTTACGATCCTGTTTCTCGCGTTACCCATACAAAGTGCATCGCTTCTTTAACTCCGACATGGCGGGATATGTCTCCCGGCTGATCCGGCGCGAGCAAATCGAGATCATTCACGCCCAGAACTTCTACACCACAGCTTATGTAACCGGGCGGGAACCGTGTTTGCGCATTCATTACAAGGAAAACATTGAGGGACTTCTACTGGACCGTTACGCCGATTCGCTCAACCATCCCCTGTTGTCATCCCTGGCGCGATGGGAATCCCGACGGACCCTGCGATACGAGCGGT
Organism: Candidatus Omnitrophota bacterium; assembly: GCA_029557025.1. Taxonomy (GTDB): domain Bacteria; phylum Hinthialibacterota; class Hinthialibacteria; order Hinthialibacterales; family JAKPRU01; genus JAKPRU01. Next base: position 1,129 of record JAKPRU010000501.1, read on the forward strand.
TGGGCGCGCGGAAATTTCATCGCGTCCTGTCCATTTCCCCAGTGGATGCGGCCCGGTTGCAGGAAATGGAACCGGACTTATCCGTCTCCTATCAACGCGCCGGAGTTGACCTGGAACAATATCCCCTGTTGGATGATGCGTCGGACAATGCCCCAAGCATCTCGACTGAACTTGGAAGACTCCCCCCCAAGATTGGGGGAGACACAGAGGGGGTTGAATCGGAACACCCCCCCACGGTCCTCTTCACCGGAACCATGTCCTATCATCCGAATTACAATGGGATTCTTCGATTCCTGCGCGATGGCTGGCCTTGTGTGCGGTCGGCAGCACAAAATGCACGCCTGCTTATCGTGGGCCATGCCCCGCCGGAGAAACTCCAGGCATGGAATGGAAAGGACGGAGTCACGGTAACCGGCTCCGTGCCGGAGATCAGCCCGTATTTCCGGCAGGCCCACGTGTTCCTGGTTCCATTATGGGTGGCTGGAGGGATTCGTCTGAAGATTTTGGAAGCGATGGCTTCCGGCAGGGCCGTGGTCAGCACACCCATCGGCTGCGAGGGACTGGAGGTGGAAAATGGGACACACCTGCTGATCGCGGAAGAGCCGGTTGACCTCGCCCGGCATGTAGTACACCTGCTTACAAATCGAGAACTGCGGACTCAGCTGGTGCGGCAGGCAAGACATCGCATCGAAGAAAAGTATGATTGGGATGTTGTGATCCGGGAGCAGGAATCCCGATATCGGGAATGGCTCGATCAATGGAAATCGAGCAACGCCCCACATCGAAGCGAATCCTCTTGAGATGACAAAATGTCCATACACGAGCGGCTTCTGTTTTTGTCTAATTTCCGCAAGCGCTTTTACGATACCGGAGCGGTGACTCCCAGTTCCCGCGCTCTGGCTCGGGCAATGACCGAGGGTCTTGAGTCAACCGATAGGCCGCTTGTCCTTTTGGAAGTCGGGCCGGGCACAGGCGCGTTCACCCGTCAGATCCTTTCGAAACTCGGCCCGAAAGATGAACTGCACCTGTGTGAGATCAACGGCGAATTACTGGACTATCTCCGGAAAGAAATGGAATCCGATCCATCGGCTCAGGAGAAACGGATTGTTTACCATCATTGCCCGGTACAGGAACTGGATGGCGATCTGCGCGTTCACCATATTGTCTCCGGGCTGCCGTTCAATAATTTTCCACCGTCGCTCGTTGAAGAGATCCTGGAGACCTACCGGATGAGACTGCTGCCCGGTGGGACACTGCGGTTCTTTGAATATCTCGCTGTCCGTGACATCAAGATACGCTTCGCCCGCCGGGAGGAACGCCTCCGCCTCCGGGAAATCGACCGCGTCCTCTCCGGCTTCTGCGGGTCCCACAGCACCATAAAGAAAGTGGTCTGGATGAACATCCCTCCCGCCATTGCATGGTGTTTACAGATGCAAAGTCGGAACGAGTAACCCCACCCGCCTACTTCGGCATCCACAGAAAAACCCTTCTGTGCAACCCGCCGCGCGCATTCCGCCCCGGCATGGGGGTGTTCACCAGAACCGCCACCGTATTGACCTCCCCCGGACGAATCAGATCCGTCACATCGACATCAATCGGCGACCGCTCATCCGGATAGCCGCTTTTGGTTAAATGTGTCTTCTCATACCGCCGAAACATTCCGTTGACCCAAATCCAGACTCCTTCGTTGTAGACTGCGCCCAGGGTCAGGCGAAGCGGTTTGCCTTCTACTTCCTTTGGAACGGTGAAGCCCGTTCGATACCAGGCTTTCCCCCAATATCCCCACCCCTGTTCGTCTTGATAGCCTTGCGCTTCCCAATAGAGTGTGGTGTCGATGCTGTCCCAGCGGCCCCCGGTGTTCGGCAAGTACCACTGGTATAGAACCCCGATGTCCTTGGGATCAGTCTTGAATTCCCATTTCTGCGGCAGCATCACCACCAGCTCTCCGGAAACACCGTTGATCCGATTCGCGATGTCCTGGTAGATGCTTTTGTGCCATTCCAGGCTCGTGCGGAAAGTGCGGACCCAATCGGGCGAATGAGGCAGAAGGCCGGATTGAACTTCCCCAACCTGG
>JAKPRU010000515.1 GCA_029557025.1 Candidatus Omnitrophota bacterium
CGGTTTCGTCGTGGTAGTATGAGGAATTCTGGTATCCGGGATAGATCATGTCGAGTACCCCGTCCGTGAAATAGTCGCCCGGGCCGTATGGAAGATTACCCCACACACGGTAAACATTATCGGTATACAGGTGCCGCGGGAAGGACCAGCCGGAATAGAACTCTTGCATTACCGCGATGGGCGTAATCATCGCACCAGGCTCCCCGTTCCTGTTTATCCATTCTTGCGCGGCCTGTTGGATACGCCCGATGGGGGACAGCGTGCCTTCGGAATCGAACCAGCCGCTTTCAAACCCGACGGTGACGGAATTGTAGAGAATGTGGCTGTACAGAAGGCGTTTCAACAGGCTCAGGCTGCTTCCTTTTGTCGGCCCGTATTCGTATCCGTCCGATTTCCCTTCCGGGCCATAAGTCTTCCATCCCCACCGATTGAACACGGAAGCATTCCCGAACCACAGTACACCATACTGTTTCCCCGCCCCGCGAATAAACGAATAATACACCTGGGAATTGGGCAGTCCCTGGGCGGTCTCTGCGCCGATTAACGTGTATACCCCTTCTTTCAGAAAATGATGCCCGAAATTCAATGAGAGAAGAGCCGCCATCTTGTTGCCGAGATCGTTGCACATCCGCTCGAAGTGACGTTGGAAATTCAGGTACTGGTCGAACCGCCCAGCCGATATCGGGACCATCATCGAGGCATACCCCCCGATGTAGCGTCCATCCTGCTCCCCGACATCCATCCCCAGCCAGCGCTCTCCAAGTTTCTGTTCCATTAACTCCAACACAGAGGGATCGACCGTAAACTGTTGCCAATAACCGCCCGGACCGGAACCGGGGACAAAGCCCCAGATATCGAACAGGTACAGATTCCGCCGTTTTATCGCATCGAGCAAATCGCCGAGGTTCTCTGCAAACAAAACAGGATACGAAGGCCAGATGACATCTCCGAGATTGTATGTGTTCGTGTATTTGTCGAGTTCCTCTTCGTAGCCGACAAGGCGGCTACCCTCCGTAGCAAAGCCGCGCAGGCAGGTAAAATGCGTTCGGTTGCCGAATGTCTCCCAGCTCGGCGGCTTGATAGGACGACGGTCATAATCCGGGTGCTGTCGGGAATCGACAGGGTGGATGTAAATGCGCACGCCGGGTTTGAGAGCCGCCGACTCTGTCAGTCCCTTCGCGGCGGAGAAAAAGAAAAGCATGAGAATTAATCCTAAAATGTTTAAACGAACAGATTGCTTGGCGAATAAATCACTTTGCGGGATTCTTGTCATGTTGTTTATCCTGTACTCCGGGCGGATATGGGTTGAGCGCTTTGCGTGGCTCTGTACTGCTTAAAGCATAGCACAGATTCCCCTTGTAGTGAGGGGCGGTGGATAGGTCCGGGGGACTGGAAAGATTTCGGAATATGTCGCATGATTGGTTCCAGTTTCCAACTGTGGAGGATTACAGATGAACAGCATACGCGCTTTGATGTTGATCGTCACAATCGCGCCATGGAGCGTCCTTCCGCTATGGGCGAGCAGCGAGAATTCGGCGGTTTTCTTTGTCTCCGGGCAGGGTAGCGATGCCTGGTCGGGTCGGCCGGCTATGCCCAATAGTGATGCGTCGGACGGCCCTTTTGCGACACTCCAGCGCGCGCGGGACGAAATCCGACGGCTTCGAAACACCGGGACCCTCCCGGATGGCGATGTGTTTGTTGTAGTCCGTGCGGGCACTTATTACATGCAGGAGCCGCTGCAATTGACCGCGGAGGATTCCGGCACAAATGATTCCCGGGTCGTCTATACCGCTTACCCCGGTGAGGAAGTCCGCCTTTGCGGAGGGCGCCCCGTCGGCGGATTCACGCAGGTTACTGACCCGGATGTTCTGAAGCAGATGGATGATGCCGCGCGAGTTCACGTCTACCAGACCGATCTCAAAAGCCAGGGTATCACCGACTATGGGCCGCCCGACGGCGGCGGACTGGAGGTATTTCACGATGACATGCCTCTCTGGATCGCGCGGTGGCCCAATAAAGGATTTGTTCGTATCGCAGGCTTGGTAGAGGAGGATGGGCACAGCATCCATGGGATTCCCGGCAGCAAGACGGGCAAGTTCTATTACGAAGGAGACCGCCCTCAGCGATGGCTGCGGGAAAAAGACCCATGGCTTCACGGGTACTGGTTCTGGGACTGGTCGGATCAACGCCAGCCGGTCGAGTCTATCGATTCAGATAAAAGGATACTGGCCGTCAGACCTCCATACCATTCTTACGGCTACCGAAAGGGCCAGTGGTATTATGCGTTCAATATGCTGTCCGAACTTGACGCACCCGGTGAGTATTACCTGGACCGGGAGGCCGGCATTCTTTACCTGTGGCCTCCCACCTGGCTTGCATTTAAACATATCGGTCCAACCGTTGTCTCTGTACTCAATAACCTCATTGAAATGAGAGACACCTCTAATGTCACTGTAGCCGGATTTACCCTGGAGGCTGCGCGGGGCACGGCCGTGCGCATCGAGGGAGGCAGGAACAACCGGATTGAGCGGTGTATCATGCGCAACCTCGGCGGTCAGGGCGCAGAACTGTCCGGGGAAAATCACGGGGTTATCGGTTGCGAAATCTACCAGACGGGAAGAGGAGGAGTCAGCCTCCGCGGCGGCGACCGCATAACACTGAAGTCGGGCGGTCTCTTCGCCGAGAACAATCATATTCATCACTATGGTCGTGTATTCCGCATGTATCAGGCCGGGGTAGCCATAGAGGGCGTCGGAAATCGTGTCGCCAATAACCTGATTCATTCGGCCCCGCACATCGGCATCCTTTTCGGGGGTAATGAACACGTGATCGAGTACAACGAAATCCATCATGTCTGCTTTGAATCCAACGACGCAGGCGCGATCTATGCCGGTCGGAACTGGACCATGCGCGGTAATGTGATCCGTTACAACTACATGCATGATGTAACCGGCTTTGAAAATCGGGGCTGTGTCGGTGTTTACCTGGACGACATGTTCGCGTCGGCCTATATCTATGGGAATGTTTTCCGCAAAGTAACCGCGGCGGCTTTTATTGGCGGCGGACGCGATTGCACGGTAGAGAACAATATCTTTATCGACTGCAATCCGGCGTTGCATGTAGACGCTCGCGCTCTCGGCTGGGCTGCGTACCATGCCGATGAGTGGATCAAGGAGGCAAAAGAAAAGGGAACCCTTTCCGACATTGCCTACAAAGAGGAACCATATAAATCGAGATATCCGAATCTTCTTTCCATCCTGAATGACGAACCGAAAGCGCCCAAGGGTAACGTTATTGCGCGAAACATCTGTGCGGGTGGGGAATGGGATCGTGTGGAGGCCGCTGCGCGACCCTACTTGACCATACAAGATAACTTGATCGGTGATACCCCCCATTTTATAGATGCAGCGAGACATGACTTCCGGCTACAGGCTGACTCACGCGCTTTCGGATTGGGATTCATACCGATTCCGATTAACATGATCGGTTTATTCAAAAGTGGGATTCACGATGAGGGAGAATCAGCGAAAGAACTGGAGCAGTTATTGGCAGAGCAGGCGGACATAGAGCAGATGGCTAAACTGGAAATCGGTCTCGCCAGGGAAGCATGTGCTGAAAAAGACTATTCGGTTGCCGATGCACATTTTCGAAAGGCCGTTGAGGCGCTGGACGACAGGAATATCCCCGATTCGGACTTGCGAATTGAGTGGGGAAATATGCGAATTGAGGCTGGCCGCTATCACGACGCTCGTTCGGTATTGAATAAAGTGGCTAAGAATAAACAGGCCAGACCGGAACGTCGCAGCATCGCGCAAATGCAGATCGGGCGATCTTTCGAATTCGAGCGGAAATACGACGCCGCCATTCGCGCCTACGCCAAAGTAAAGGATTTGCCCGGTATTCCGGCGCACCATAGATGGGAATCGGATGAGCGCATTTGCGAACTCCGACGAGTGAAAGAAGGTCTTCCGGCACGAGATCCGAAAGCGACACGGACACGGCTGGAACCCCTGCCGAAAGCGGCTGTCCGTCTTTTTGTAAGCGCGGCTGATGGTGACGACACGAATTCAGGGTCTCAAGATAAGCCGTTTGCGACCTTCACGCGCGCCGTCGAGGAGGTTCGGAAGATCAAGCGGGCCGAACTTCCGAGAGGTGGAGTACACGTTCAATTTGCAGGGGGTACCTATCCGCTTTCCGCCTCGATAGAAATCACTTCAGAGATTTCGGGAACAGCAGACTCGCCGGTAGTGTTTTCTACAGCAGAGGGGCAGGAAGCGGTGTGTGACGCCGGTGCGCATATTAGCGGTTTTGTCCCTGTAACCGATCCGGCGATTCTTGCCCGCCTGCCGGAGGAGGCACGCGACAAAGTATTGCAGGTTAACCTGGAGGCGTTGAATATAACGGAATACGGCGGTCTCTTTTCGCGAGGTTTCGGCGCAAAAGAGCAGAGGAATGTTTC
>JAKPRU010000522.1 GCA_029557025.1 Candidatus Omnitrophota bacterium
GGCCCTGCCGCTCGTGGCGAGGGTTCAGCAGCAGATGATTATCGACCTGGCCCGCGCGACGCACAATGCCGGATTCCCGACGCTTCATGTGAAATACGCGCCCGGCCCACCTCGGCCCGGCGAATCTCCATCCGTGTTTAACCAACGCATCACGCGGGAGTTTCAAGAGATTCGAGATCGCCTTCGGGAAAAGAAAACGGACAGCAATTTCGTGACATTCAACAATATCGAGGTAGAGTATGTCGGAATCGGCGGGAACCGGACCCGATGGAGCGAGAGTCTTCAGGCCGTCAGCGAGCAGGTCATCTCCGCGCTGCACTTGGCTCCGTTCATGCTGGGACGAAACTGGGGCACGACCGAGACTTGGGGCGCATCGCAATATCAACTACTAACCAACCACGCAACGACGGTTCAACAAAGCGCCAAGCGCATGGTGGAATGGCTGCGAAACCTGGAACTGGCGCTCCACGGGATCCCCGTTACCTGCCGCCATGAATTCAGCCCGCACAAGAAGCCGGATGAATTCGGCACCGCCCGCGCAGAATCCCTTCGTATCAAAACGGGCCTCGAACTGCTCGACCGAAAGGTGATTTCACAAGAAGAATTCACCACGAACTACCTCTCAGCGGGGGGGAATTGACCCAAACGGTTGGAATACTACAGGTAACTCTCAACGCATCCGGCGGACAATCGCGCACACGGATAATCAATGCCGACACCCGCAACACCTTTCCGTGGCTGACCTTTACTGATGGCGAACCGATTACCGTCCTGGATGTTTTCGAGAATGAACCGGAGGTCCATCCGGCCACGCCCGGTAGAAGAATTGTGACAAAATGTGACACCAGCCGCCCTGTTCTGCCCTGCCGCAAGTCGGCTGTGGAACCTTGAACAGTCTCAAGAAGGGGCTTAAACTGCTCGGCATCCATGCGCGTAGCAGCAGGCTTATTGGCATGACCCATCTTTCCCATCTTATCCGATCCGAAAAAGTACACGGAGGGTCTTGCTCCCACGGAAGATCAGAGGGAACTTTCCCTCCTCAGTCTGTTCAATCTCGCAATCTGCAGAGATTGAGGTGGGGTTTCTGAAGCAGGCGACGAGGTGCATAAGGAAGGTTGTGTGCAATCGTCCGGGAAAGCGGTCATGTAATGTGGTTTTCACCCGGATCGTCGAGAAGATGATTCGGTTTTGACAACAAAAAATCAAACGAAAGGATAGACAGCAGCATGACGACATTTTTATTGTTGGCCCTCGTCATCGCAATCAGTCTCTTCGGGCT
>JAKPRU010000525.1 GCA_029557025.1 Candidatus Omnitrophota bacterium
TGGGAGTGGAGACCGGCAAGGAATTCTTAAAAAGCGATATTCTATACCTTCCTGGCGGCAAACAGGACTCCTTGATCCAGTCTGCTAATCTGTCCCCGAACGCTCCTGCGCAACGTGTCGATTTTACCGTTGAGCGTGCACTTGTCGTGCGCGGTACGGTTCGGAACGGGGCCGGGGCACCTGTCCCGGACACGATTATCATGGCGAGCGCCAAAAAGCAGGACAGCCGAGCAATTCGACCTGTGTGCGAAAAAGTGTATTCCGATAAATCAGGGCAATTCGAGATATTCCTGACCCAGCGCGTTACCTCGAATCGTACACTACTTATCGCCGCCGTTCATCATGACTATGAAACTGCGGTCCACACCATAGAGGATTTCGACTGGAGATCCGATCCTTCGCCAGTGGTTATCGTTTTTTCCGATCCGAAGGGGAAAATATCGGGTATGGTCAAAGATGCCGACACGATGAATCCCGTGCCATCTCTCGAATTAACAACCACACGTATGATATCCGGCCTGAAAAAGGAATGCTCGAATAGTATCAAGGCGGATAATCGAGGTTGCTTCGACTCCGCAATTGCCACCGGCATCTACAAGATTACAGTGTCCGGCTACAAGGTAGCGGAGCCGGAGACGCTGAAAGTGGAGCCGGGTTCAACCGAGAACCTGGAAATCCTTGTTCGGAAAAGCGACGAGGAGGAGGGTGATTCCATTGTCTACGAAGGCACTGTAATTTCCGCCGACGATGAAGCCCCAATTCATTATGCGTATGTCAGTATTAATTCGGGGGGAACTCTTCGGGGAAGGACCGTGACCTATCGTGACGGCAAATTCAAACTGCCGGTCCGCATGAAAGAGATGGATGACACTTCCGTATTGCAGATTTCGCATGAGGAGTATTTCGGAACATCCCTCGCATTTTCGAGTATTCAAGATCCCAAGTCGATTGTAGTAAAGTTGGAACCTCTTCCCGGCGCGATTTCGATTGTACTGAAAGGCCAAGAGTGTCCCGATAACCTGTATGTTTATCTGACATCTGTAGATCGCGATTATGTAAATGACATA
>JAKPRU010000528.1 GCA_029557025.1 Candidatus Omnitrophota bacterium
CTCAGGCAAAGATCGATATCCTGCAATCCCTGGAGGCGGAGGTGTTTATCCAACAGGCGGTCGCCAACGGGTACTCCATATCCAACGATGTCCGACTGGACCTGGTTTTGACTTACGACCTGCTGCCCGACATTCGAAAACTGGGGATTTTCCGCACACCCCGATAAGCACCGGACAAAGAGGGAGCCCGGGACTGCAGGTTCAATATCCCTGCGCCGCGCATTAAGACTAAAGCGAGGTTTAAGAAGAAATGAGACAATGGATCAACAATAGGACCATCGGACAGAAGCTGCTGATTGCCTTTACGACCGTATTGGCTTTGACTGTAGTATTGTCCTGGATTGGCTATAGCGGACTGCGGACGACCAATGAGCTGGTCGATCAGCTGAAGGATGTCCGATTGCCCGGCATCGATTTTGTGGTCCAGGCCGACCGTGATTTGCAGCAACTGCTTGTGGCAGAGCGCTCTCTTCTCTTCCTTTCTCCCAGTTCAGAAGCCTTCAAGCGGCAGTTGGATGAATACGAAACCAATCTCCGCCAATCGGATGAACGCTGGCAAGGGTACAAAGCCCTGGCCCGGACCCCGGAAGAACAGGCGCTGATCCCCAAATATGAATCCGCCCGCAGAACGTGGATGGATGTTTCCAGGCGGGTCGTGGATTTAAGGAAATCCGGCGGCGATGCCGCATCTGCCCAGGAATTGTCCGTGGGTGAAACCGCGATCAAGTTCGACACTATGAGAGAGTATCTGAATGAACTGCAGGAACTGATCATGGCGGATGCTGAAAAGATGAAGGTGCGCGCAAGTCAGACGGAGTCCCAGGCAACGCTGAGTCTGGGATTGGGGTGTCTCGTTGCCCTCTTTCTCGGAGGGGGCATCGTCGGGATGATCCAGCGCGCCGTTGCCGCACCCGTGCGGGCCATGGCGGATGTCGCACAGGGAATTGCCAGAGGCCGATTTGACCAGGAAATTCAGCATCGGTCCGGAGATGAGACCGGCCGCCTGGCAGATGCTTTCCGCGAGCTGCTTCAGTTTGTGCAGAACCTGG
>JAKPRU010000530.1 GCA_029557025.1 Candidatus Omnitrophota bacterium
ATTCTCGTTTCCCGGCTGATTCACCGCCGCCTTCATATCCCTCACCCAATCCTCCAACTGCTGATCCGTCGCGTTCTCCATTCCGAATGAGGCCAACTCACCGCGCAGCTTCCCTCGGATCGCATTCATCATATTCAGATACTTCTCGAACTTATCGAATTCATCGTCCGAGAGGTTTCCGATGACCGTCGCAATCGCGCGCAATGCCTTGTCCTTCGATATACGGGCCTGATCCTGCTGAAGACGCAATATCTCGATTGCCGCAAGAAATCGGTCGGTCGTAAACTCCGGCAGAAATTTCCTCTGCCGAACCATGTCGTATGCCGCCTGCTTTAGCATCTCCTTCACCCGCTCCGCCCACGGAACGCGCTTTAGGCCGTGCGCTTTCTCGGCCCTCACATCAATATCACCGAGCGGTGCTTCCCACGGGTCAAGACCGGCATCGACACGCGACTTCGGACGCTCGTTCACACCCGCCGTGGTATCGGTTCTCACGGCGTCCTGAAGCCCTTGCCCCGCTTCCAATCCGCTTCTTTGTCTACCTTGTCCACCTTGTCCAGTATCTTCTCTTGCTCCTTCAAATGGCCTGCCACCGGCACGGCTCTGCGGCTGTGTGCCGATCCCCACCCAGCCTGGACGTTTCATGTTGTTCTTCGCCCTCTCTTTATCCACCTCCAATGCCGCCTCATTCAGCCAGTCCCCCTCTGTAAAATCAAACCGCGCGCCCGGAACTTCCTCCACTTCCAATGCCTGCGCCACATGCCATGCATCGCTTTCCTGCCCAGGTTCGAGAGCCTCGAATATCGTCGTTTGTACCTGACGGCCTTCCAGGACAAATCTCCCCACCAGGTCAGACAATGCGTTGGCAAATTGCCTTTTGGCCTTTCCCTTCCGCATGACAAACTCAAGGATCATCCGTTCCCCAGGTTCCAGGATCCCCATTTCAAACAATACCGGCGAGTCCAGATGCTCTTTTGCCAGCTCCCAATTCTTGATATTCGGATTCACACAAATCCATTCCAGAACCGATTCCAACTGCCGCGTGAACTTCTGATGGAGAAATGTATTCTTGATCTTGAGTATGGGGATAATCGCTGCTTCAATCGTATCCACCAGGTACGGACGGTCCTGTGCGATTCTCTCGTAGAGGTCCGTTCCGATTGCCTGAACCACCAGAAATTGCTTCAGAAGTTCCACACCGGATTCCGTCAGCTTGCCATTCTGGACATACTGGTCAATCTCGGCTTCCGGAATTGCCGCGATAAACCTCTCACGGATAGCACGGCCCTTCGGCGTATTCGCAATCTGGCTGATCGTCTCATCGCCCTCGAGATCCACTCCCGTAAGCATCTCGTAACCCAATAGCTCTTTCATCTGCGATGCCTGACGAATCGTGTTCATCCGCATCGTCGTCGGTTCATTGCCGACCTGCGCCCAATTCCGCGCCTGTTGGCTCCGCGCATCAAGGTCTGTTATTCTCACCAGCATAGGCGAGCGCATACCACGCACCGCTTCCACAGAAATCCCGAATTGCTCCGCTTTGGCTTCAAGCGCCTTGCGATATTCCCCGTAGGTCCCATCCTCAATCCACATCTTGAGCGCAGCGGTTCTCTTCGTGCCATTAAGCACAATCCCGTCAGGCGTTATCATCGGCGGACCTTCCGTCGCCGAGGGTGAATCCGAAAGCCAGTATTGGTATTTCCGTTCCCCCGAAATTTTCTTAATCCGCTGCACCTCCGCCGGACTGTTCTCGTATCCGCGCGGTTGAAGGTTGGGAGGGTAGATCCCCTCCTTGTTGTTGAATCGTGGAATTCCACCAATAATCTCCACTGAGGGAATCACGTCGTCCGCTTCCACCACGGCGTATCGCACCGCAATATCGCCCAGACGGGTTGAATGAACTGTCGATTCGCGGCCCATTACACCGTTCTCAATCGGCCCTTTGCTCTTATACCCGTTCCCCTCCATCGGTTCTTTATCTGCTTCCTCTTTCCGAGCCGTAGCCTCATCCACAATCGCATTCACTTCTGCAACAAAATCATCGGTAACACTGGGCGGTCCCGCGACTTCCCCTGGCTTTTCTCCGGTCTTATCTTTTTCCGTTACCGCCTTCGTACCTTCTCCCGGCTTTCCTGGTTCAGTCTTCCCCCTCTGCTTCGCAATCGCCGGTAACTTCCTCTCGCGGATCGCCGCGAGAAAGTCCCGCGCAACACCCAAATCCCTTGTCTTCTTGATCCCCAATGGATGTTCCGGCAAATCAATCGGCGTAACCTTCGCGCCCGCCTCTTCGTCGATCCGTTTCTGCTGACGGTCGATACGTACCTGAAGCGTCTTCGCTGCGGCGTTCCATCGGTCCCATTGTTTTGCCGCCTCTTCCGGACTCCCATATTCCTGATTCACCCAGGCATCCATTTTCCCGGACTCTTCTGCGGTCTTATCTTCTTCCGTTCGTGCCTTCGTACCTTGTTTGGGCTTTTGTTGTTCACCCCCCACCCTCGCCCAACCCGTCGCCGTCCGCCTAACCTTATTCGCAAATTCCATCATCGTCAGGCTGACATTCAGCTTATGCGGTGCAGCAGCCAATTTCCGTGCCAGTTCGTCCGGTAGGATAGTCCCCGTCTCCG
>JAKPRU010000557.1 GCA_029557025.1 Candidatus Omnitrophota bacterium
TCGCAGACTTTCAGACGAAGATCCCGCCACAGAAGGCAAGCCGCGATTGCGCCGAATAGGCAAAGGTATATCCAAGCCTGAAGATAGAACTTGAATATCGTGTTGTAGCGGTGCATCGGCTCGGACCAGATTTCTTTGAGATAGACAAACTCGCAGCCGAACAGAATGCCCAGTCCAAGGATTCCCAGAATGTGGGCAAATCGCTCGTCAGCCTCCCGTTTTCCGAACAGAGCAAAAGCCGCCGACAGAACAAGAAAGGGAAGCAGAAATGCGGCGGCGCGGTAATCGGAGGGCATCGACCAGCCTTCATAGTGCTTCTGCGGCGCGGGATATCCCAGCGGATTGGTCCTGTTGACATACAAAGCGAGTGCGAACACCGCAGCGGAGAACAGCACAATTGCTGTCAGGCGTTTCGGGCGAAAATCCGTCAATCCCCTCGGAAAGACCAGACGCCATAAGAGGAATGTCACAATCGGCCAGAACAGAATGCCGAAAAAGACCAGCAGCGTGCTGAGCGGGGTGTTTCCTTCGGTGACCCAATGAAGACTGGTGACCCGTGCCACGAAATGATGATGAAACGGAAGGAAGAGGAGCCACGCCAGGAAAATTGTGACAATGAGCGGCAAAACAAGGTCCCACACAAGGACAGAAAGCCCGCACGGCGTGAGCCACGACCCGGTTTCAATTCGCCTGTGTACGAAGGGAGAACATGCTTTGAAACGCAGGAACAGTACCAGCGCCAACACAATCGCCAGCGCGGGAAAATCCCAAGTGTTGGTGCAAATGATCGTCCCAAGGACAAGAGAAAACCAGATCAAGATTCTCCAGTCGGGTGCGGAAACAGTATGGACGGACGCATGTAGGGGCGACGCATGCGTCGCCCCTACACGCATCCAGTCCGCATTTCGTCGGAAAAACGCGAGCAGCAGCCCGAGCGCCGCCACGGTGATCGGCATGACGATCAAATGCGGATGGAAGTCGGCGAAATAGAAGGTCCAGCATGGGAACTCATTCGCGACTGTGCCTTTGATGACATCATGCCCGGTGACCCAGAAGTAGTGATTTGCATGAAAATTAAGAAACTGAAGAGCCTCCGGGGGATACCGGTCCACAAGTCCCACGGCGGAGAGAAGCAGGTTGGCGGTGACTTTCAAGGCGAATGGGAGGTAGGTAAACCAGTGAATCAGGGCGGGCAGGAATCCGTTCGCCGTGGGATCTCCCTCGACCCATTGCCGATAACTCTGGATGAATCGGCCATAGGAAACCAAATGCCCGGAAAACATCACCAGATATCCGCCCAGTATGCCGGCCTTCCAGCTGCGACACAGGTTGTAAATCAACGAGAAAACGCCGAGACCCAGGAGCGCCGGAACGATGGTCACCCCCAAATTGAACAGGTAGGCAGGCGGGATACCCAGAAATCGACCGAGCAGGGCGTATACAACGTAGCCGTAATAGTAGTAATTGATCGTTTCTCCGGAAATCCAGGGGTCGATCGGTGGAAAAACCGAGGTCCGGTAGATCGCGTTGATGAAGGAGAACTCCATGGGTTTCTCACCCCAGAAGATATCGGGGTGATGTGCCCGAACGCATAAGAAAATCCACCAGGAGATGAGAAAGAAAATCTCCATGCCGAGAATCAGCAGCCGGCGCGCGCGGAGGAATTCACGGATCTCGGCCAGTCTGCGGCACGCGACGGTCACAGCCAATCCGGCAAGAACAAGGAACACGCAAAGCAACTGCCCCTGGGACAAAGCGAATACACGCACGGAGGCCAGAAGCCAGGAAATCCATGCGAAAAGAATCAGGCCGACGATTTTCGAGAGTCCATACCCGCGATCCGTAAGCGCGGAACAGCACCCAAACAGGAAAATAAATCCGAAAAATCCGAGAACCTGAACGCCCAGATACCAGGTGAGTGCGGGCCATTTAATATCCGGCTCCATGAGAAACCGTCCGGCCCGCGCGCAAAGGATCTGCTCAAAGGTGACTTTCTCCAACCAGTCGGGGGGGCGGTCAACGGCAGAGCGCATCTGGGCAGCATTTAGATGTTTCACATTTCGGAAAATAACCACTTTGGGATGGTCATAGACCGCGAAGGATTCATCCTCCAGATCGCTGGAAAGCTCCCATCGCAGATCATAAAGAGAGTAATGCGGCCATTCCCCGGCACGAGTATTCTGCCGGTACAAGCGAGGTTGGCCGAACCCGATGGCCGGTTCGCTGGTGATGGTTGCCGCGAGTTCGAAACCCAACTGCTCGGTGAAGAGCAGTTTGAAAAAGCGGTTGATGAGGCAGAACTTATTCGGCAGCCGGAAGGTGGTCCCGTAGGCACGTTTGGACGGCAAGACAAGGTAGTCCGCCTTGGAAAGCATGGCGAGGGTGTTATCCAGTCCGGCATCGCCTAAAGTGTGCAGTTCCAGGTCTCCC
>JAKPRU010000582.1 GCA_029557025.1 Candidatus Omnitrophota bacterium
TCCGGAGGCGCAGGGAGAAGTCATCAATGCTTCGTGTGGCGGAAGAGTGTCGGTGTTGGAGGTGGTCCAGCTGCTGAATAAAATCCTTGGAACGTCCATTGAACCGGAGTTTCTTCCGCCGCGAAGAGGAGACATCCTGCATTCCAGCGCTGATATCTCCAAGGCAAGAAAAATCCTGGGATTCGAGCCGAAGGTTTCGGTTGAAGAGGGATTACGCCGGACTGTGGAATGGTATCGCCAAGAGCTGGGGATATAGTTTCCCTCCAGTAGGCCAGGCGTCCCTGCCTGGCGCAAGAATGACAGGCACGGAGATGGCAGGCGCAGAGGTCTCTCCTACCATTTCCCAGTGGGCAACTGCCTCCATTGCATCAAGATCGATGGTCGATATACTTTAAAAAACCTCTCTTCATTCAGCAGAAAACAATCCCCCGGAGGATATTCGATGTCTGTTGCCATAAATCGTCGGCTATTTCTTGAAACCGCCGCGTTGGGCCTGTTGGCGGCATGTGGGGATAACAAAGGCCCTTCCGTTGCGCAAACCGAGCCAACCGCTCCTGCCTCTGTCGATCCGTCCACTTTGCCCAAACTCTCTATCGTCACTTGGCAAACTCCCCAGGAAGATAAAGAGGCCATCCGCGAGGAGGCACGTCGTCTGACCACCGAGGCGCTCAATGCACTGGGGGGCATGAGCCGATTCATTTCCAGAGGAGATGTGGTTTTCATCAAACCAAATATCGGCTGGGATCGCCGCCCGGAGCAGGCAGCGAACACGAACCCGGATGTTGTCGCAACCTTGGTGAAACTCTGTTATGAGGCCGGCGCACGCAAGGTTCGTATATCCGATCTCACCTGCATGGACGAACAACGAACCTTCGCGCGAAGCGGTATTCAGGAAGCGGCCAAGGCGGAAGGCGCAGAGGTGTTTTTCCTGGACAGGCGCAAGTTTAAAGAAATGAACCTCGGCGGCAAGACTCTGCCCACCTGGCCCATCTATACGGAATTTGTGGAGTGTGACAAGCGGATCAATGTCCCCATCGCCAAAACCCACAACCATGCTCTTCTGACCCTGTCTATCAAGAACCTGATGGGAATGATGGGCGATCCGCGCAATCAGCTTCATCAGAATCTGGGTCCCGCATTGGCGGATGTCGCGGCGTTCCTGAAAACAGACCTGATCGTCCTGGATGCCATTCGGATTCTGAAACGTAATGGTCCGACCGGTGGCGATCCAAAGGACGTAGAGCGAAAAGATACCATCGTGGCCGGTGTGGACCCCGTCGCAATAGACGCTTTCGGGGCAACCCTGTTCGACCTGAAACCGGAAGATCTTTCCACTGTAACGGAATCGGAAAAACGGGGAGTCGGCACGAAGGATTATGAGAGCCTCAAACCCATCAGGCTGAGCATTTCCTGATATCCGGTCTATCTGTTATCATCATCACTTATTAACTTTCGAATTCTTTTGAAGAGGCGCCATGGTTTTGATCTATTTTCGTCGCCTGGTCCAGTTTTTGTTTTTCGCTCTCTTTGTGCTGATCTTTCTTCGGACGACATTGCACGGTGAAAACGATACGGAGCCGTGGGCGACATTTTTCTTCGATATCGACCCG
>JAKPRU010000286.1 GCA_029557025.1 Candidatus Omnitrophota bacterium
AAGACACGAATCCGCCGATAGTTGGCCACCCAACTCCGCACGCGGGTTTCCCACGCTTTGGGAACATAAATCAACCGCTGCTTACCGTTCGCGTAGTGGGAGAGATACAAGGACACGTGTCGCTCTCCCCGGCGGCAACGGTTAGAGCATCAAAAATATCCACGTTGCGGAATCGCTGCCCCTTTTCTGACGGATGCCGGAGAAGGCGGATAGGACGGTTGTCGGTTCGTTCGGATAGGTTGATGGCTGTTGATTTCAAATCCCGGCCTGAGTAAACTATTCTTCAAGTTCAGCAAAAAGCGCAAGATAAGCGGGCAGGAGGGGCGCTTTCCTCCAACGGTCCGTTTTTCTTCATAATGATTCATATAGAGGTTGAAACTGTGCAGATTACCATTACCGGACGGAATGTTGAGATCACATCGGCGATTCGGAACCATGTGGAGGAACGCCTCAGAAGCAAACTGAAGAAGTTTTTTCACTCCATTATGGAGGCGCATGTTGTGCTCATGCTTCAGCGGTTTGAGCATATCTGCGAAATCACGCTCAATGTCGGGAAGCTGACGCTTCACGCCCACGAAAAGACCAGCGACCTGTATGTTTCCATCGACAAGGTCGTCGATAAGTTGGAAAGACAACTGGACAAACACAGGAAAAAACTCCAGAAACACCGAACGCGGGCAGATACCGGAGAACAAGCACTTCACTTGCAGATTGATGTTCTGGATGGAGTGGATGTGGATTCGTCCGCCGAACGCCCGAATGTGATTTATACCGGCGAGGTGGACCTGAAACCGATGTCTGTGGATGAGGCTGTGACGCAGATGGATTTGTTCGACCAGGAATTCCTGGTGTTTCGGAATTCGGAAACGGAACGTGTGAACGTGCTGTATCGCCGGAAAGATGGGAATTACGGATTGATTGACCCCAAATAACCGGTTTCCGGCAAGAACCGCTGCGTCGAGCCGGGATATTGTGGCCCGTGAGGACCGGATTCAAAAGAGCAGGAGAGAAATGGGAGAACGAAAACCCGTTGAACAGGACGGTAACAGCCGGCCGAAAAGCCCCGATTCGGCGGCTTCCGGCGATTTGCTGTGTGACCTTTTAAGACCTGAGCGCGTTGTATTAACCATTGAGGCGACCGAAAAGCGTGAGATTCTGAAGGAGCTCCTGAGCCTGGTGGTGGCCGATCAGCCGGAAGAGGTGCAGGCAGCCGCTTTGGAGGCGCTGATGCAGAGAGAAGAGGTCGGCAGCACGGGAATCGGGGACGGGATCGCTCTTCCCCATGCCCGGACGTCCGCTGTTCGGGAAATGCGGATGGCCGCAGGGGTATCCAGGGACGGCCTGAACTTTGATTCGCTCGACGGCAAGCCGGTTCACCTGTTCTTTCTTATCCTGACCCCTGCAAATGCTTCCGGCGCTCATCTGAAACTGGTGGGGCAGCTTGCGCGAGTTTTGCGCTCCCGGGAGCTGCGTGAAAACCTGCGGTCAGCGACCACTTGTGAGCAGTTTTGTCGGATTCTTCGTCTGGCTTGTGGTCAAAGTCTGGAGCACGGATCATGACGGTACGTCGTGCCCATTCGATTTCAGTCGGTTTTCTGCTCGAACTGGAAAACCTTGGGTTGACCGTTGTCGCGGGGGAGAAAGGCTTGTCGCATCCGATTACCTCTGCAGAGGCCAATCGTCCCGCGATTGAGCTCTTCGGGATTTTCGATTATCTGCAACCGGATCGTGTGCAGATTCTGGGCAGTGGAGAAACGGCCCACATTCAGAATCGGTCCGCGGATCCGGAAATGGAGGCCAACCTGCGGCGACTTTTCAGTTCGGGGATTCCCTGCTGTGTTGTGACGAATGGTCGAACTCCCCCGTCGCCGCTTCCGCCACTTGCGGAGGAGCTTGGGGTTCCCCTCCTGGTTTCTTCCCACAATACAACCCGGTTCACGAAACGGTTGTGGGAACATTTGGAACGTGCCCTTGCCCCGGTTGTCATTGAACGGGGTGTTCTGATGGATGTCTATAACATCGGCACGCTGATTCAGGGCGATTCCGGCGTGGGAAAAAGCGAATGCGCGCTGGAATTGATGGAACGCGGACATACCTTTGTGGCGGACGATCTGATTGAAGTTCGTGCGCCCCAGGAGAGCCGGCTGGTCGGGTCGGGTCGGGGGGTTGTGCCGTATCACATGGAAATTCGCGGGATCGGGATCATCGATGTCAGCCGGATTTTCGGGCCTCGCAGCATCCGGGGGGAAAAGCAGATTGACCTGATCGTAGAACTTCAGGACTGGAATCCGGATGTGGAGTATGAACGGGTGGGGATTGTGCAACGATATAAGGAACTGCTGAATGTCAAGGTGCCGTATCTGCTCATTCCGGTTCGTCCGGGCCGAAACATCAGCACCATTATTGAAATTGCGGCGATCAATCAGAAATTGATCTCTCAGGGTGTTCACATGGCAGCGGAATTCGACAGGAAATTGATTCAGGCGATGCGGGAACAGACTCAACGATGAATGAGATGGGTACGGTCAG
>JAKPRU010000643.1 GCA_029557025.1 Candidatus Omnitrophota bacterium
GATGTATCGATAAGCTTCATGGCCGCTTACCTCTGCCCGGCGGCGGAATTGGTAACCGCATCTGTGGCACTGGCTGACACATCACCCGTTTTCGCAGCGATCCTGACCGGCCGAACCAGCACACCGTCAACAACGTTTTCCTTGCCCAGTGAGATCACCCGTTCTCCGGGCCTGAGTCCTTCGATAACCTGGACCATCCCCCCATCACGAATCCCCGTAACAATCTTGCGCTGCCGGGCTACAAGGTATTTTCCGCTCCCGAGAGGAACAGTCTTTGGCGTCCCGGGGTTGTCCTGGACGGCAGCCCCGCCATGTGGTGATTCGGTGTTCTCGACAACGTATACTTCCTTGCGCTCGATCATGTCAATCACCGCATCAAACGGGACAACCACCTGATCGGGAATCTCCCGGACCTTGATCGAAAAATCCGCATAGTTCCCCGGAATAAGCTTGTTGTCAGTGTTTACCAGGGTCAGCCTGACTTCAAGCGTTCGCGTCAACGGATCAATCAGCGAGGTAATCCGCGAAACATAGCCCCTGAATACCATCCCGGGGTGGCTCTCGGTACGGATCTCGGCCTCCTGCCCGATCTTGTACAGGCCGATGTCCTTTTCGGGAACATTGAGGACACCCTCAACAACCCGGGTATCCGCAATCAGCATCACGGGAACGCTGGGTGCAATCGTGCGACCCTTCTCGACATAAATCTTGCCAATGATGCCCGAAATCGGGGCGCGTACCGTAGCCGGCATGAAGATCATGCCGACCTGATTGCGGTCGATGGTAGCCACAATCTGTCCCGCCCCGACATACTGTCCCTCGGTGACATAGAGTTCGAGTATTTTTCCGGGAACATCGGGATATACATC
The DNA here is from genome assembly GCA_029557025.1 of Candidatus Omnitrophota bacterium. Classification (GTDB taxonomy): domain Bacteria; phylum Hinthialibacterota; class Hinthialibacteria; order Hinthialibacterales; family JAKPRU01; genus JAKPRU01. Next base: position 870 of record JAKPRU010000643.1, read on the forward strand.
AGCCTGATTGAGTCCCTTGATCTCGCCATTGATGATCAGGCGCTGGACAACAGCGGTATTGGTCACGTCCTCGATAAACAGTGCGAGCGATCGCCCCTGTTGACGTAGTGCCTCGCGGAGATCGTTGAACATCCCTTTGAGATCGTCGGCGGTGAGAGATGTTGACTGCGTAATCGC
>JAKPRU010000648.1 GCA_029557025.1 Candidatus Omnitrophota bacterium
AGCAAAAAAGGCCGGCAAGGTGCATTTCTGGGGGATGTCCAGCCACGGAAGACAACTGCAAGAATGCCTGGATGCTGCGATTCGCGACGGACGATTCCATTTTTTCATCGGGCGGTATGACTTTATCAGCTATGCGAATCAGGCCGAGATTTTCCACCGAGCCGCTGAAAAAGGGATCGGGACGGCGGTTTTCAAAATCCGAGCCGGAAACCAGCAAAAGGATTTTCCGGATTTGGAGAAGGAAGGTCTCACTCTGCCTCAAGCCGCGACCCGGTGGGCATTGTCCAATCCGGACGTGTGCAGTGTCTGCGCCGCAATGACCAATTTTGATCAAATTAAGGAATACTGCGGGGCGGTGGGCAAGAAACTCGGGCAGGCCGAGATCGAGATGCTTCAGCGGTACGCGGATGCGGTCTACGACAAGTACTGCCGAAACTGCGGAATCTGTGAGTCTGCCTGCCCGGACCGTGTCGCTGTGGCGGATATCAACCGGTATGCCATGTATTTCAAATACTATGGTCGGGAGAAAGATTCCATGAAATTGTACGCCTCGATTCCACGCGAGCAGACGGCTTTCCGCTGCGGCGACTGCGCCGGGAACTGCGATGCGGCGTGTCCCTACGGCAGAAAAGTCCGGGAGGAATTGATTGAGGCCCACAGGATGCTGATATGAACGCTAAACCGTGGATTTGTTGTTTCATTTTTGTTCTGATTCTTGGCTGCGGTCGGAAGTCTGAGGAACCGCAACCTGCCCCGGAACAGCCGACTCCACAAGAGGCGGCTGAGGCTGAATCGGCAGAGAACATCTCGGATAACCAGTGGCTGGTTGCGGGCAACCCGGACTGGACCCTGGCGGAAGAACCGACCCTGTATACGCCGGATGACCTCTTCCAGTATGTCAACGGCGCGGCGCCGAAATATGTTTCTTACGGATTTCAGCAGCTGACGCATCTTCGGTATTCCTACCAGAAGGACGACCTTTCCTGCATTACGGTGGATATCTATGAGATGGGAAGTCCCCTGGGAGCGTACGGGATTTACAGCACGGCACGGTCACGGGATATCGAGCGGCGGAATTGGGGCACGGAAGGATTCCGATCCGGGGAGGTTGCCATGGCCTGGAAACAGCATGTGTATGTTCAGGCGATGGCGGATGACGACCGGCCGGTTCTGATCGAAATGCTTGAAAGTATTATGGATAGGATTTTTTCGGCCATTCCCGGTGAGGATGTTCTTCCGGAATTGCTTGACGTTTTTCCGAAGGAAAACCTGATCCCATATACGGATCGATATATCGGCAAGGACCTTCTGGGGTATTCGTTTCTGCCCGGCGGATTTCTGGTGAATTACAACTTGGGCGGACAAGAAGTCCTGGCATTTATCAGCGATCTCGGCACGCCTGAGGCATCCGAGGCTGCTTTGGCAAGCCTGACGGATTTTGAGCAGCAGCATGGGAAAATCCTGGAAAGTGGCCCGGAAAGCCTCTGGGTGGAAGATTCCGGCCTAGGGCTGGGTGGTGTTCGAAGCACCGCCGGTTATGTGGCCGGGGTTTTCGGTGTCACTTCGCGAGACCAGGCTGCTCCGCTGCTTGATCGAATCATTGCCACTCTTGCGAAAACTCGTAAATGAGGACGGTAAACAAGATGAGTGAAACCACATGCGGTGTTGGTATTGTCGGAATGGATCACTGGTACATCGCGTTCATGGCGTTGGAAGAACTGGGGCCACAGACGAAATACCCGGTGGTTGCGGTGGCCGATCATGAGTCCTGGCGGCTGGATGCCATTTGCGACAAATGCTCCTGTCTAAGGACAACAGAGTTCGACCGGGTTCTGGAGCATCCGAATATCGGCCTGATTGTTTCGATGGTGAACAGCGCAGAGAATCCTGATATCTGCCGGAAGGCACTTGCGAACGGGAAACATGTTCTTTCCGTTAAGCCGCCCGCGATGAATCCGGACGATCTGGACCGGATCATCTATGCGGCCAATGAGCAAGGGCGGTGGTTTGGTTCATTTGAGAGTTATCGTCGGCTGTTGGGCCGCTATATCCGGGCACGAGAGATTCTTCTTTCGGGGAGGATCGGGAGTCTGGTGACCTATCATCAAACGACCCATGCCGGTTTGCCGCAATCCTGGTCCGGGAAACAGGATTCCGGTTGGTGGCTTGATCCGGAGAAAGTCTGTGGCGGGGCATGGATCGATCATGGGATTTATGGAACCGATATGGCCCGGTGGCTGTTTGGGGAGCAAGTCTCCTCAATTTCCGCCACAATGACCGTGCGACGGTTCAAGGACCTTCCCTTTGAGGATTATGGAGTAGCGATCCTGGAGTTTCCCTGTGGCGGGACGGCGGTTCTGGAGGATTCCTGGGTGGCGGTGGACTTTGCCGGAAGTGAGTGGATTATTGGGACGCACGGGTCCATTCGCATTGATGGGCAGGCGTTCGGCAATAATCCCGTGGTGATTACGTTTTCCGAGAAAGAGGAGATCGTAGCGCAGGACGAGGAGAAGTCATTTGTGAACCTGTGTAAAGGGCTTTTTGAAGAGAACTCACTGCCGTTTGGACCGGAGGACAGTCGGGAGAACCTGGCGGTCTGTCTTGCGGCCTATCGGTCCGCCGAGGAAAGGGTTGCCGTAGGGCTATGAGAGTGCGCACTCATGCTCGTCCCAGCCATCCCGGACGACGCATGAGGGTTGACAGGGGGGCTGTGGATTGGTATATAAGGGTTGATCCCGCGTTGTTACGGGATATTTTTTTCGTTTAAAACAGGTTAAGAAACGGTACACCATCGATGGGTGAGAATCTGATCAAGCGCCTCATCGAGTTTTTGCAGGGCGGCCGGACCGAGAATGGGCAGCGTCAGCTGAGCTGGTTTGCCCGGACGAAATTCGGGGCCGGTTTTATTGAGGTACTGCGGGAACTCGAGTCGGTCACTTGGCCGACCAAGGAGGATGTTCGGGGGTCGACAGTTGTTGTGCTGATCACGGTTGCGGTGTTTGCCCTGTACGCGGGCTTTTGGGACCTTGTGATGACTTATGTTGATCAGTGGTTATACTGATAATAAGACACCCGAAGATTCGGTTTTCCTGGTAAGGATACAAATGGCAAAGGAATGGTATGTCATTCATACCTATGCGGGATTTGAGAATAAGGTTCGGGAGAACTTGGAGCAAACCATACGCGCCCAGAACCTGCAGGATCGGATCTCGCAAGTACTGATTCCGACAGAGGAAGTCGTGGAGATTCGCGACGGCCGGCGGAATATCAGCACGCAGAAACTGTTTCCCGGATATGTGATCGTGGAAATGGATTTCAGCGATGATACGTGGTTTGTTGTGAAAAACACGCCGGGTGTGACGGGGTTTGTGGGATCGGGAAGAAGTCCGCTGCCCCTTTCCAAAGAGGAAGTGGAGAATATTCTTCGTCACATGGACGAAACCGATGAAAAGCCGCGTCCCAAAGTTGTTTTTGAGGTTGGGGAACGGGTGAAAGTTATCGAAGGCCCGTTTTACAATTTTTCCGGGTATGTGGCGGAGATCAACGAGGAGCGGGGGCGTTTAAAAGTGATGGTGGATATTTTGGGACGATCAACTCCGGTCGAGCTGGATTTCCTTCAGGTAGAGAAAATTTAAGAAGGCCCATCCGTACAGGATGATGGGCTGAGGAGTCAAACGATGCCACCGAAAAAGGTTACTGCACAGGTGAAGTTGCAGTGTCCTGCCGGACAAGCGAGTCCGGCCCCTCCTGTCGGGACCGCCCTGGGTCCCCAGGGAGTGGCGATTATGGATTTCTGCAATCAGTTTAACGAGCGAACGAAGAATCAGATCGGAACGATTATTCCGGTTGTGGTGACTGTTTATCAGGACCGGACGTTTACTTTTATCACGAAGACGCCTCCGGCGCCGGTTCTGCTCAAGAAAGCCGCCGGACTTGCGAAAGGCTCTCCGGTTCCGAATCGGGAGAAAGTCGGGAAGGTTACTGAGAGCCAAATCCGTGAAATTGCCGAACTGAAAATGCCGGATTTGAATGCGAATGACGTGGAAACGGCCATGTCCATGATCCGTGGAACGGCGCGTTCCATGGGGGTCGAGGTTGTATGATGAGACGAAGTAAACGGTATCGGAATATTGCTCAGAATCTGGATCGGTCGAAGGTATACCCGCTGGTCGAATCCATTGATCTGGTGAAGCGGAATGCGCAGGCGAAGTTCGATGAAACTGTGGAGCTGATCGCCAACCTGGGGATCGATCCCAAGAAAGCCGATCAGCAGGTACGCGGAACGGTCTCTCTTCCGAGCGGAACCGGGCAGACGGTTCGAGTTCTGGTGTTTGCGGAGGGAGATGCCGCGAAACAGGCGCAGGAGGCGGGGGCGGATTTTGTGGGTTCGGAGGATCTTGCCAAGAAAATCCAGGAAGGATGGACCGATTTTGATGTGGCCATTGCCACGCCCGATATGATGCGTATTGTTGGGCGACTCGGGAAAATCCTCGGTCCACGCGGATTGATGCCCAATCCGAAAACCGGAACGGTCACAACCGACGTGGCCCGGACGATTCAGGAATTCAAAGCAGGGAAGATCGAATATCGCGCGGATCGAACAGGGGGCATTCATGTTCGGGTCGGCAAAGCCTCTTTCTCGTCGCAACAGCTGCTGGATAATATCCGGGCGGTTATTGATGCGCTGCTGCGTGCGCGGCCTGCGACAGCCAAAGGACAATATGTCAAGAGCCTGTTTCTCTGCTCTACGATGAGTCCGAGTGTGCGTCTGGACATCAATGAGGTCCGCGAAGCGATACGCAGTGGTGTGTGATTGGGCGGGTCGATCCGTGGGCTTGCGAAGGTATATCGGAGGATGAAACGGGAATAAAAAAACGAACATCGACGTCGAAGACAGCAGGTGCGCCGGCGCGCTGAAATATCCTGCCGAGACCGGGATGCCATTGACCATAGAACTCCACGCGGGGATCGCTTTCCCGTGTAGCATTTATGGAAAACCCGGCTTTGGCGCCGGGTTTTTTCGTTAGAGGCAATAAGAAGAATCGGTTGTAAGGAAAGGAGGTGACGCAATTTGAAGAAAGCGGAGAAGATAGAGCTGGCAGATCGGTACAAGGATCTTGTCAATCGCTCGGCGGGAGTTCTTCTGTTCGGATACCGGGGTCTCAAGGTCACCGATCTGACCGAATTACGTCGGAAATTCCATGCAGAAGGTTCCCAAGTTCGGGTTGTGAGAAACCGGATGCTGAAGCGTGCCGTGGAAGGTCAGCCGTTCGCCGGAGTGGCTGATTTTATGGAAGGACCGACAGCGGCCGTTTTTGTGTCAAAGGATCCGGCTGCCTCGGCCAAGACGCTGGTGGCTTTTGCCAAGGATCACCCACAGGTTGTGGTAGGAGGCGGTATTGTCGAAAGGAGCCTGATTCGTCCGGAACGGGTGAGTTTTCTGGCCGATCTACCGAGCCGGGAAGTTTTGCAGGCCCAGATTCTGGCGGGGATCATCAGTCCCATGACAGGTCTGGCCGCCGGTTTCACCGCGATTCACCAGCAGCTGCTTGGACTGTTTGATGCCTATCGAACGAAATTGGAAGAGGCGGCGTGAGAACAAGAGTGATGAATGGGTGGCGCACAGCCATCCGCAGTTTCATAAAAAGTCTTAGAATGGAGTAGAAAACCCCATGGCAAGTGAAAAAATCGAAAAAATTCTGGAAGAGATCGCTTCGTTGACCTTGATGGAAGCGGCGGAATTGAAGCAGGCTTTTGAAGAGAAGTTTGGTGTAACCGCTGCTGTGCCGATGGCCGGAATGATGGCCATGCCCGGAATGGGCGGAGGGGGCGCAGAGGCGCCCGCGGAAGAGAAGTCGGAATTCGATGTGATTCTGGTTGCAGCGGGTGAGAAGAAAATCCAGGTTATCAAGGTGGTGCGTGAATTGACCAACTTGGGCCTGAAAGAAGCCAAAGCGCTGGTAGACGAGCCTGGGAAGCCGATCAAGACCGGTGTGAGCAAGGAAGAAGCCATGACCGTGAAAGCCAAGCTGGAAGAAGTTGGCGCGACGGTCGAAGTGAAGTAACCGGTTTGTGGGGCGATCCCACGCGGATGGGGTGTTTCTGCGTGGTGTACTTGCCGGTATCACCGGATGTTGACCGACTTCGTTGTAAGGCTTTGATGCAGCAACTGGGTATCAGCATGTTGGTCGCCATGCCGGAGAATAAGGGCATTTATTATTATAGAGCCGGGTAAGATGGGGGCGCGTTGCGCTGTTGAGGCCGGGAAGATATTCCGGGATGTTTGCTGACGGCTTCTCTTGAGCGGGACGCAACAGGACCGGGAGGAAAAGAACATGGTTATGCGTGTTCAGATGTCCAGGGAGGGGAATGTGTGTATCCTTAGTATTGCCGGGGAAGAAGACACCCGAAGCGACGAGGCCGTAACCCGCGTATTTCGGGAATGTTTCGAGGGCGGATGCTACAATATCGTGCTGGATATGACGAAATTGAAGTATCTCGGCAGTCGACTTCGAAAGGTCCTTCTGGCGAACACCAAGGAGGCATTGGCGGGTGGCGGGAAGATCAAGTTGTTGAATCCGCAGCCGGTGGTGAGGAACGACCTGAAAAACAACCGGTTGCTGGATTTTTTTGAGGTTTACAACATTCGCCAGGCTGCAGTGGAGTCTTTTTCCCAGGGTGGCACGCGGCAGGGTCCTGTTGTTCCGGTCATGGAGCCGGTGGTTTACTCGGATGATTCCGGCGCTCCGGCGGATCATCCTCAGGGGCAGGAGGAGCGACTGGATCGGTTGGAAAACAGTCTGGTTCAGCTGGTTTCAATCCTTCGTCGGCGGGGGGTTCTGGGTGATGAGGACGAGGATCGGATTTTCGGTTGAAAAGAAATAAGGAAGGTGCAGCGTTTCCTCCGGGGAAAGTCTTTCGTTTTAGGGGATAATTGTGCAAAAATATGTCAGAGACCCGTTGCAATAAAACGGGGTCTCTGTTAGCGTATGCGCAGAATGGAGAGGGGTGTGGAAATGTTCACATGGAAGATTCGCGAAAAGCGAATGGTGAGGGGGAGTGAGTGTTGTTTTTCTGCCGGTGCAGTTGGGGGATACAAAATCGGAAACATAAAACCTGCGATACATTCGGGTTGAGATCGAGTATCGAAAGTTAAATCGTGGAGGAATGTCTCAGATGAACAAGCAATGGGTTTTTCGAACTGGTTTGATGGTATGTGCGTTTTTGTTGGCGACCTTTGTCTCTGTGCAAGTCAGCCAAGGGACAACGTGGCCGGAGTTTCAACTCAAAAGTCAAGAGGCGTTGAACGGTCTGGATTTGATCGACCTCAACCACCCCGGATTGTTCCCGGAGTTGGCGGGCGGTCCAGCGAAGAAAAAAGTGGAGCCGCGTCCGACGCGAGCCCCTGAACCTCCGACGACTCCCCCAAAGAAAGAGGAAGCACCGACTCGTCCGGATATTCCGGAGAAGATTCCCCTGGGAGACATTGGAGGAGTTCAGCGTATTCATTTCGATTATGACAAATCCGATATTAAGCCGGAATACGTGGATGATCTGAAGAAGAACGCTGAATTTATGAAAAAGAATCCTCAGTACAAGTACCTGATTGAGGGTCATTGCGACGAGCGCGGTTCGAACGAATACAACATCGCTCTGGGCGAGCGACGTGCCAATGCGACTAAGAAGTTCCTGATCGGTTTGGGTGTCGATGCCGACCGGATGATAACCAAGTCCTGGGGCGAGGAAAAGCCGCTGGATCTTGGCAAGACCGAAGCGGCATATGCGCTCAACCGACGTGCGGAGTTCTTTGCCATTCCGACGAAGGAATAACCTGAAGGCAGCGGTGAAATTGCCGCGACCGGTCAGTCGTACTGAGGAGGACCGCAATGTTGACCTCGAGGCGTTCGATCACAGTTGTGTTGGCAGCCTGTTTCTTGCTTACGATGGTGGGATGTGCCCGAACCAGCAAGAAAGAGGCCGGACCGCCGGGATACAGCATTCATGTTGAAAAGTCGGCGGGGGGTATCACAGCGCCTCCGGAAGGGACTGAGATCGGCGGGCCTGCAGCGTTGCCGGATCGTACCAGCGCCGCGATCAACACCCCGATCAGCCAGATGCCGGACGCGCGTGAATACGGTGTCGTTGACCGAATCCACTTCGATTACGACAAGTCCGACATCAAGCCGGAATGGATCGAGGGACTGAACAACAACGCCCGGTGGATGAAAGACCATGCCGAATTTATTATGCTGATCGAAGGGCATTGTGATGAGCGCGGGACCAATGAATACAACATGGCCCTCGGTGAGCGTCGCGCCATGACCGCCCGGAATTACATCATCCAAAAGGGTGTGGAGCCGGGGCGGATTCAGATCAAGTCCTGGGGCGAGGAAAAGCCTATCGCGTTCGGTCACGATGAGGCGTCCTGGTCCCAGAACCGACGTGCCGAGTTCATGGTGGGAAGACCCTAATCGGCAGGTCTGTGACTGGTATTTGATACCCGATACGGCGGGGGTCTGCTCCCGCCGTATTTCTTTGTCACAGGCTGGAAGGCTGTGCCACCCACCTTTTCCTTTACCGATTTGAAGGGAAAGATTGCGGTAACCTCGTTGGAACGGTATAAGGAGTCAATAAGGTGCTGACCATTCACATCCCTCCGCTTCGGGAGAGGCGAGAGGACATTCCGGCGCTGGTTGAGTATTTTACCGGCAGATACAGCGACAGTCCGGTCGGTTTTACTGCGGCAGCCATGGAGGCCCTCAAGAATCGGAACTGGCTCGGTAATGTCCGTGAATTGGAGAATATGATTCGGCGACTGATTCTGCTGAGGCGGAGCGGGACATTCGATATCGGCGATCTGGAGTTCCCGGAAGGGGAGAGCGTCCTGCCGCCGGAACCGGCTCCGGTGAGTGTCCAAGCGGACGAGGGGATTCCCACGGATCTTTCGGAGGCGCTGGATCACCTGTGGCGGGCGGTTCGGGATTCAAGGGATCATATCCCCGCGGGAAAGACCTGT
>JAKPRU010000673.1 GCA_029557025.1 Candidatus Omnitrophota bacterium
AGCCCGTTCTTCGTGGAGGCCGTGCGACGTGTTCGTGGAGGGGCTATCGGCGAGATGGTCTCCGGCGAGGCATTCAACCATTTCCCGGCGGCGGGGAAACCGGACCGGGGAGGATTGACGGAATCCGAATACCGCCTCCGGTGCTATCCGACGGACCGAGTTCTCTCCGGGGATGATATTGTCGATCAGGCGGTCCATGCCATGGATATCATGGACTGGATTATTGGAACGCACCCCACAAAAGCTTATGGAACCGGCGGGTTGAAAGTCCGTCTGAACAACGGGAACAATTGGGATCATTTCACCGTAGTCTATTGGTATGGGGACGGCCCGGTGATCGACTTGAATTGCTCCCGGTTTGTAAATCGGTACAACAATCTGGGAGGAAGGGTATTCGGATCGCTGGGCGTTCTTCACGCGCATTACTGCTCGGATTCGTGGGGAACCGGCCCGGTCTCAATCGTAGGGGAAATCGGCAAGAACGACTGGGAAGGCACCGAGCATGACAATACCTGGGATATCGGCGTCAACAACAACTGCAAGGATTTCATCCGGGCCATTCGTTCGGGCAGATATATGAACCACGCGGAAGATGCCGCCAACAGTACACTGACATCCATTCCCGGACGTACCGCTTCTTACCAGAACCGTGTGGTGACTTGGGATGAGATGATTGCCGCGAACGAAAAACTGGAGCTGGATTTTGAGCTGGGATGATGCCGGCGAAAGCACAGAAACTTTCTCCCGCAAAATCCGGGGGAGACGCACAGGGGTTGAGGCTGCCTGACCTGTCAACCCCCACCTTCCCTCCCCCGATCTTCGGGCGAGGGATTTTGGATGTGATCTCCCCTGATCTTCGGGAGAGGGATTTTGCTTCCCCCCGAAGTTCGGGGGGAATACAAGGGGGGTTGAGTTCAGAATTGCAGGATTTCAGTTGGGATTCGCACCAACTCCCGGGTGGCCTTTCTCAGCAGTCAACCACCACTGTGCCGTTGCCTGCTCATCGGTGATGAATCCATGGTATCGCCCCATCCAGTAAGCGGTCAGGTAACCGATTCCGCCAATTTCCGAGCGGATTGCGCCATCTCCCTGAAGGATCAGCGATGTGTCCTCCCAAGTTGCGCTCCGGTCATGGCTGACATACATCCCGGCGGGTGTACCGACATACACATCGCTGGAGTGGCGCGGTGTCCAGAAGGCGCCGACTCGCGGGATATCCAGTCCCTCCGCGCCTTTGGTCCAGGTTGCGCCGTCATCGTGAGTAACGGCGATCCCGTCATCCATCCGGCCGTACCATGTTTTCGGATCGTGTCGATCCACTCGCACATCCCGAATCGGGAACTTGCGGAACTCCGCCATCATGGCCATCAATTCCGGCATTGGTATTTCGACGGAGTCTTCTGTCCAGATCACCCAATCCAGAGCGGGCTTCAATTTCCGCAGGATCGGAAACCACGTTTTCCCGCCATCGTCACTTACTTCCACAACCGGCCCGGAAAGACCTTCTTCGGAAACCAGGACCGCACGAAACAGGCGGTCTTTTTTGCAGTCATCCACTCGAATCCACAAGGGCGAACCGACCAACGGTTCCACGCTGGAGAAATCCCTTGTATGGAACATTCGAGCGGGGGCCATCCATTCCATATCCCCTTCCGCTTTCACATACAAACCGTCGCGAGTCAGGAGATAAAGCCGTGCACGCTCACCACGCGGGTCCACGGCAAAGGCCCGTTGCGACTCGCATGGTGTGTACCCACTGATGGAACGCCAGGCTGTGCCGAGATCCCTCTCCCGTGCCTCGGAGCTCTTGAACACCCCATTCGGGCCTACTGCGTAAAGGACGTGCGAATTGTCAGGATCGAATTCGATGCTTTCCACCGCTTCCGGGGAAACTTGGCCCCAACTGCGCCCCTGGTCGGTTGTTCGATAGATTCCTCCACTGGTGGCAGCGAAGGCAATCCAGGGATAGTCTGTGGAAAACAGGAAATTGCGAACAAGCGGCAATCCCCCCATTGCGTGCCAGATCTCCCCGTTCGTGTTGCTCCAGTAGGAATAGCCCGATGTGTCTGCGGCAAATTGCACATACGGATCGTGGGGCGACACCTCCAGCACGGAAACAATTCGGCTCAGCCAGCCGTCCAGCTCATAGGGACTGATTTTCCATTCATATTCGTTATCGGACGGTCGTTCATAAACCGGCAATGGATGCAGGCTGCGCCCATCCGGGTGCAATTCCAGGTCCTTGCGGATGCTGTTCATCTGCGGCTGGAAAATCCGGCAGGTCGGGTGGCTCTGAAGGTTCCAGAGCGATCCTTCCGGGTCTCCGTATTCCTCACCCAATACGGCCCAATAGACGAAGTTAAACCAGGAATACTTGTCCTCCTTGTGGACCTCCCAGGAATCCTTGACGCATTTTCGATAGAACGCCAGCAATTCGGGGTCTTTTTCAATGAGATTGAGCAAATACAGGTCGCCGAGCAGATGGTCCGTATCGTCATAGTTATCCCGCGCTTTTCCCATAATGCTCTTCGCGGTCATTTCGGGGTTACGGTATCCCAGGGCGTCGGTCCATTTTTCATACAGCCGTTCCACTTTTTCGTTTCCGGTGATTTCGGCGGCGATTTTCAAGCCGGTTGTTGCCATGAGAGAGCTGCCGGAGGGCCGGTCGGTTCCCTCGAATGCGCGCCAGCCACCGATCAGGACTGTGCTTTCGTGTTTCCCGTCCGCGTGCATGACAACCATGTTGTTCTTGAGGTGCGCCCATTCGGACATATCCGCAACAATCTCCCGAATGGCTTCTTTCTGGCGATCGTCGGCAGCGACGAAATAGTAAATGCCAAGCCCGCGAAACACATGATCGTAATTGTGGTGGCTCGGTCCACCGCGATAGCGAAGGTACGAATACTCACCGGCTCCCTGTGCCCAGAGGTCCCGCGTCCCGACGCCGGCGCGTTCCTCGTAAGAAATCCCATGTCCCAGCGCAATTCCACGCGCCAGGAATCCCGGTCGGCCGCTGACCAGAGTAAGAACCCGGAACGCGGAAATCACCTCATTGGCTCTCGCGTAGGCTTCCTGATATTCCGGCCTGTCCACTCCATACCTGTCACGCAAGAACGCCACCCGAAACGCTTCGGCTGTCAGGTAGCAGCCGGTCCAGGAGCTGGTGTGGGCGATATTGGACACTCCTGTGGTCCCATGATCGACAATCCAACCCGGCGGAAGTTCGCCGGTTTCGACCAGCTGTTTCCAGGCTCCTTCCTGTGAGCCGGCATAGTGCCTGGGAGGAACCAGCGGCACACAGGATGGGTAGGAACCAAGGATATTGTGACGTTCTTTGGTCTGCTTCTCGAAACAGAGCGCCTTTTCGTGCAGGCTTTTCTTCCAGCTCCCACGGTCTCGGTAGGCATTGGACGGGGCAACAATCAGGAGGATCAGGAAAGCCGTGTAGAACCATCGTCTGTTCATGTTTCACCTCTCGAAAGAGAATTTGGGTTCCCTCCACTCCAACTCTCTCCTGGAGGGAGAGAGAACAGCAAATCCTCCCCCCGTTTACAGGGCAATCATGCCGACACTGCGCCCATTCCTGATCCCTATCGGTCGCAGTCGCCCAAAACCAAGTCAATACTACCGATGATTGCCACTACGTCGGCAATCATCGCGCCCTGGCACATTTCAGGCAACGCGGAAACATTGGCAAAAGACGGGGAACGAATCCGCATCCGAACCGGATGGCCCGTGCCATCTGCGACCACATAGAATCCCAGTTCGCCTTTCGGCGCTTCAATCGCCGAATACACCTCGCCTTCCGGGACTTTGATTCCCTCCGAGATGAGCAGGAAGTGATGAATCAACGCCTCCATGGAAGTTTTGATCTTCTCCCTGGCAGGGAGAATGACCTTGTGGTTGTCGATTTTGACCGGTCCTCCCGGCAAGTCCCGCAGGCATTGCTGAATGATCCGTCGGGACTGCCGCATTTCCTCGATGCGCACCGCGTATCGGTCGAACACATCGCCATGTTTCCCGACGGGGACATCGAATTCAACCCGGTCGTAAACCAGATATGGATCATCCCGCCGAAGGTCCAGGTTCACATTGCTGCCGCGCAGGCTGGGACCGGAGACCCCGTAACTGATGGCGCGTTCCGGTGTGATGACTCCCACTCCTTCGGTCCGCTTTCGCCAGATGGGATTATTGGTTAAAAGAGTCTCGTATTCATCTACCCGTCTTCCGAACTCATCGATGAAATGAGTAACCATCGGAACAAAATGTTCC
>JAKPRU010000692.1 GCA_029557025.1 Candidatus Omnitrophota bacterium
GTGCTTCGGTTCGGCGGAATCGACCCCGATGAGTGGACCGGTTTCGCGTTCGGTCTCGGACTCACCCGCCTGGTGATGATGCGGTACGGCATTTCCGATATTCGTGTGTTGAACTCCGGCGACTTGCGTGTGATGAAACAATTCCCACCCAGCCTGTGAAAGAAGGAATCAGGAGGAACAGGAACCCGTGTATTATTCGTTGAATTGGCTTCGAGAATATGTCTCCATCCCGGAGCAGTCGCCCCGGGAAATCGCCCTGCGGTTGACCATGGCCACCTGTGAGGTGGAAGGTGTCGAGCAGGTCCGGCGATGCGTGGAGAACGTGGTGGTGGCCCGCGTCCTGCGATCCGGTCCCATGCCGGACTCGGATCACCTGAGAATCGTTGAGGTCGATACGGGAGCCAAAACCTTTCAAACCGTCTGCGGCGCTCCCAATATCCGAGAGGGAATGCTGTCCCTGTTTGCCCTCCCCGGCGCAAAAACCGCCAATGGAACCGTTCTCCAAACAACCACAATGGCCGGTGAGAAAAGCGAGGGAATGCTGGTTTCTCCGGCTGAGATTGGTCTTGGCGAATACGACGATTTCATCTTCGATTTGGGCGGGGATGCCCAGCCCGGCGATCCTTTGGAAAAATACTGCCTACCGCTGGACTGGCTGATCGAGGTAGACAACAAGTCACTAACCCACCGGCCCGATCTCTGGGGACATTATGGCCTGGCGCGGGAGTTAGCCGCTATTTACAGCGTCACCCTGAAACCGTTGGATCTGGTCGATACCAATCGCTTCAGCGGCTTGCCTGCCTTGGATGTAAAAGTGCTTGACACACAGCGTTGCCCGCGCTATTGCGCTATCGGGATCGAGAACCTGCCTCCCGTTCCGGCTCCGTTATCCATTCAGATTGTTCTTCTGCAGATTGGAATGCGACCGATCAACCTGGCGGTCGATCTGACAAACTTTGTCATGGCCGAACTGGCCCAGCCGCTTCATGCGTTCGATTGGGACACCGTCAAGAATGTGCGGATCGACACGATGAAAGAAGCGGGGCCGTTCGTTACCCTGGACAACGTTGCCCGACCGATGATCCCCGGAGATCTGATGATCCTGGACGGAACGAAACCGATCGCGATTGCCGGGGTGATGGGTGGCGCGGAAACAGAAATCACCCCACAAACATTCCGTGTCTTTCTGGAAAGCGCGAATTTTGATCCAAGCACGATCCGGAGAACCTCGCTTCGCCTGGGGCTTCGCACCGATGCCGCCCAGCGATTCGGACGCGGACAGCCTCATCACAACGCAAAAGTGGGGGTTCAGCGATTCCTGGCTCTTCTCCGGGCCGCTTTCCCGAAAGCCGAAGTAGTCTCCTGTCTGTTCGACTCGGCACCGGAACTGGACAGCAAAGACCGCACGATTCGTCTCAAGTCCGGCAGTGTGGACCGTCTGATCGGTCGCCCGCTGCCGCCCGGACGCGCGGAAGAGATTCTGCGGTCCCTGGGATTTGGTGTGGAAAAATCGGGCGAGGATATTCTGGTAACCGTGCCTCTTTACCGCAGCGAGCGGGACATCTCCATCCCGGCGGATATTGTCGAAGAGGTCGCGCGGATTTTCGGATTCGATAATATCGAACCGGCCATGCCCATGATCCAAATGGAGAAGGGGACATTCAACGAAAAGCGGCGAATGGAACGCCGTCTCTGCATTATGCTGAGCCAGACTTTCGGAATGTCGGAAATCTATACCTACGGATGGTTCGATAACGATTGGCTTGCAGAACTGGGCTACACACCCACCAACGGCCTGACCCTCAAGAATCCGTGTACCGATAATAACACCTGTATGCGGACACACCTTCTGCCGAACCTGCTGCGCGCGGTGCGGCAGAACCTGCGGCATACGGATCATGTAGACATTTTTGAAATCGGGAAAAAGTACATTGCGCAAGGAGATTCCCGCATCGAGACCCCGATGCTCGCCGGTGTATTGTGTGCCCGGAAATCGGTGCGCTCCGCCCAAGCCTGCTTTACCCGCGCCAAGGGGATTGTGGAGGCTATCCTGGAAACGGCGCGCGTTGAGCCGCCCCGCTGGAAAGCCTTCCAATCCGATGAGTCGATTCCCTGGTTCGATGAGCCGACCAGCTTGTCGATTCAGGTCGGCGACAGAATCGTCGGCTCTGTCGGTATTCCCAGTGCGGATGTGTTATCATGTTTTCCGCGCGGGATGGTACTGGCCTGTTTTGAAATCGACTTGCAGGCGATTCTCGATCTGCCGAAAGTGGAAACCGTGTTCCAGGAACCGCCACGGTTTCCGATCAGCGAAAAAGATTACTCGATTCTTCTCCCGAAAGAGCGGCCGTTCGGAGAATTAGAGGATATTTTAAACCGATTCTCCCATCCGATGATTCTTCGTCGAGATTATGTATGCGCCTATGAAGGAACCGGTGAAATGGCGGATGTGCGCAGCTACACGTTCCGATTCTCGCTATACAAATCCGATGGAACATTAACGGGCGAGGAAATCGCCGCTTTCAACGACCGGTTTCTAGCATTTCTGTCGGAAAACGATTTGCGGATTCGCGAGGCGTAAGGGCGCATGGTGTCCCCGCACATCGGCGGAAGACACAGGGGGGTGAACAGCCTCACGTTTTTATCGTCCCCAATCCTCGAGTGTAAATTCAATATCTTTAAGACATCCTGACGGATTCCCGGGCAGGCGATTTGCTCCTTCTCCACCGGCACGGCGCGACCGATTTCCAGGCGTCAACGACCCGCACGCCTTGACCCCCTCGATGTTGCTCAGGATACTGCTGTTTTCAGGCTTCTTGCCGGCGGTTCTTTTGCCGCGCCTTGGAGTGAAGATGAACGAACCAGAAAAGACAAGCAGATTCCTCCTGGATGTCCGGGATTTGCACACGTATTTCTATACCAGCGATGGGGTCTGCCGAGCGGTGGATGGAGTCACATTCGGCGTCCGGCGTGGCGAGACCCTGGGATTGGTAGGGGAATCGGGCTGCGGGAAAAGTGTCACCGCACTTTCCATTCTGCGTCTGATACCGTCTCCACCCGGGCGGATTGTGAACGGACAAATTTTCTTTCGGGGGAATGATCTTCTCACTCTTTCCGAACGCGAGATGCGCAAAATTCGCGGAAATGCCATCTCCCTGATTTTTCAGGAACCGATGACCGCTCTCAATCCGGTGTTCACTGTGGGAGACCAGATCGCCGAGGTGTTTCGGATACACCGAAAAATGAGCTGCCATGAGGCGTTTGAGGCGGCGGTCGAGATGATGGAAAAGGTGCGCATCCCAGAACCTCGCCGGCGGGCGAATGAATATCCGCACCAACTGTCGGGCGGAATGCGCCAGCGGGTGATGATCGCCATGGCGCTTGCGTGCAGTCCCGACCTGCTGATTGCCGATGAACCGACCACAGCCCTCGATGTTACTGTGCAGGCGCAGATTCTGGCCCTGATGGAGGACCTCAAGAAACGAATGGATGCGGGGATCATCCTGATCACGCACGACTTGGGAGTGATTGCCGAGGTTGCCGATCGGGTGGCGGTAATGTACGCGGGGAAGATTGTTGAGGAAGCACCGGTGCATCCGATCTTTGCCGACCCTCTGCACCCATACACGCGCGGATTGCTCCGCTCTATTCCACGGCTGGATGCGCAACCCGGGGAACCGTTGCATGTAATCGAGGGAGCGGTTCCCAGCCCGTTGCGCTACCCACCCGGTTGCCGTTTTCATCCGCGCTGCGAACTGCGCATGGAGTGCTGTTCGCAAATCGAGCCGGAACTGCGGACCCTTGAAGATGGGCGGCAGGTGCGCTGCCTGCTGTACGAACCGCAGAGGGTGGCAGCCGCCGCTCCCGGTGAAGAGAATCCTGCGGCCGGGGTTTCCATCCGCGGTTGACTCTTGGGCTTGTATTTCGCGGGAGCCGGTGTCAAAATTATTTACAAACACCGAAAGATCGTTTATTCCCGCGAATGAGGCGCGGTCATCATGTTGGACGAACGAAATCTCTCCATCCACAAGAAAAAACAACCGGTCTTGGACGAGCGGAATCTGAGAAAACCCGGCGAGAAACAACCTGAGGACCCGATGACCGCGAAACTGTATGCGGCATTGGAGGCCGGAAGGCGGTCCGAGAAGATCTATCGTGAAAAATTCGTCCGCAAGTGGGCGAATATGTTCATTGATGTTTCCGAGTCATCCAAGGAATTGTGGCTGATTGATGAAGAAACTCCTGTGCTGGTTCTGCGGGAATTCCAGCAGGTCGTTCGGCCTGTTTTGCAGCGGCATAATGCGACCTATATCTCCAACTCGGAAGGGCCACAGGTTGTAGTGTGTTTCGAAAAACCGGAAGAGGCCGCAGAGGCCGCGTTGGAGGTTCAGCACATCCTGATGGCGTGGGACCCACCCCACGAAGGCGCCAAACATCTCATTCCGTCCATCGGAATCCATTTGGGCGATGTGGTTTATGATCGGGGGGAGCTGCAACAATCCAACGCCTGCAATCTCGCCAAACGGGTTCAGACAGAGGCCAAACCGGGACAGGTCTTCCTGTCCAAACCAATCTACAATGCCCTGTGCAAAAACGAACGATATCCCATCCGGTTTGCTCGAACTACGCAGGTGAAAAACATCCCGGTTCCTCAGGATCTGTATTTGTTCAACTGGGCGGACGTGATCGTCGAGGTGGAGCATGAAGCGCCATCCGGTGGGACAGTGGAGGGATACCGGGAACGACACGCTATCTTCTATATCGATGTCAGCGAGTCCAGTAAGAAGTTCTGGACGCTCGGCGACCGCATGGGGAACGAACTGATTAAGGATTATCGCAATATCGTCGAGCCGGTTCTGCAAAAACATGGTGCGACCTACCTGGAATCCGGAGAGGGCGATCAGGTAATGGCTTGTTTCCCCGGAAAACAGCCGTATCGTGCCGTTGATGCCGCTATTGAGATACAGGCGCTTCTGTTTCGCCGAAACAGCGTCCTGGATGCGAAGAAGCATGTCCGGGCCGCAATCGGTGTTCACATCGGTGATGTGGTTCGCCGGCGCAAAGAAATTGTGCAAACAGTGGAATTGGGCATTGGAAAAGGTGTTCAAGGGGTCGCGCAAGCGGATGACATTTACCTCTCGAAAGCCTTATATGAGATTCTCGAAGAAGAGGATCGGTATGACATGCGGTTTGTGGATACCTTCAAGATGAAAGGGGTTGAAGAACCCCAAGATGTTTACAAGGTGATTTGGCACCGAACGGAACGGCAACTGCGGGAAAATGCCGACCGGCGGAAAATCGAGCGCGGGCTGATGCGTCTGACAAAGATGGGGGAGGAGACAAAACAAGATCCTGCTTAACGGCCCCGGAATGTCGCTCGAAGGTAATCCATCCCCGCGTGAATCCAGTATTTCGCTTCTGATCCGCTACGTAATTTTCCCAACCGACTCAAAAGGTATCGTGGCGTGAGATAATAGGACCGAAGCACTCTATCCCGCGCGCGCACCAGCTCCTCCGGGGAAAAATGAAATGTCCGCCAGACCGGGGTGTTTGTGAACATCGCGAAATGTTCCCAATGTTCCTCGGCGGGGTAGCAATCGGCCTGTTGCAGGAGATTGCGCAATTCCGTTCCCGGATACGGAACCGCCACGGAGCAGAACAGGATGTCCGGTCGGATCTCGCGGATTAAATCCTGTGTCTGACGCAGATCCTCCTCCGTCTCATCGGGATGACTCCCGATCATGAATGTTGCTTCCAGCAGCTCGATCCCGACCTCATGTGCCCATGCGAACGCCCGCACAACCTGGTCCCGCGAGATTCCTTTCCCATTCAGTGCAAGAATGCGCGGACTGCCGGATTCCACCCCAAACGAGATTTTTCGACAGCCGGATCGCGCCATTTCCTCCAGCATTTCGCGGC
>JAKPRU010000733.1 GCA_029557025.1 Candidatus Omnitrophota bacterium
CCCGGACGAGTCACCGAGACCACGTTCGAATATGCCCGCCTCGCGATTAAGGACCTCGAGATCGCCGGATTTTACCGGGATGCCTCCGTGGCCTGGGACGTGCTTCGCTTGTACCCGGAAGAATCAAATCTACAACAGAAGTTTCTTCGGATGCTGGCGCCGTGCGTGAAAATAGTGGATCTGCAGGATGGCGGCGGGAAACACTACCGCGATTCGATCCGCCAAGCGCGGGAAGCATTAGCCGAAGGTCTACCGGAATTTCCGGCAGATGTTCGCGACGGCCGTATGCTTCTGGTGGGGCATACGCATATCGACACGGCCTGGCTCTGGCCCATTCGTGAAACGAAACGCAAATGCGCCCGAACCGTGTCCTCCATGCTCAAATACCTGGAGGAATATCCCGATTTCCTTTTCTCCTACAGCCAGCCTCAACAATACGCTTATTTGAAAGAGTATTATCCCGATCTCTACAACCGCATTCGCAAATGGGTAAAGTCCGGCCGATGGGAGTGCCTGGGAGCCTCGTGGATCGAGCAGGACAATCATTGCACTTCGGGCGAGTCCATTATTCGGCAGTTACTGTATGGTAATGGGTTCTTTGAGAAGGAATTCGGTGTCCGCTCGCGTGTGGAATGGCTGCCGGATGCGTTCGGCTATAATTGGGCGATGCCCCAGATCCTGAAAAAAGCGGGTGTGGATTATTTCGCGACGACAAAACTGAGCTGGAATGTCTACAATAGATTTCCGTACACCCTTTTTTGGTGGGAAGGAATCGACGGTACACGGGTTCTCTCCATGATGATCGAAGGAACCTACAATATCGAGCTTGAGCCGAAAACGCTCCTGGAACACTGGGGAAACTTCAGGAGCAAGGATCTCGCGCCGGAGCATATCGCTTCGTTCGGATGGGGGGACGGCGGCGGCGGGCCTACCCGGGAGATGATTGAAATCGCGAGCCGCCTTACGAATATAGCGGGAATGCCGAAATGCCGATTTGGAAAGGTACAGGAGTATTTCGAAACGGTGGAGAAAGAAGTCCCGCTGGATAAACTGCCGGTTTGGAAAGGCGAATTGTACCTGGAACTTCACCGAGCCTGTCAAACCACTCAATCGCGCACAAAACGCTTGAACCGGCTGTGCGAGATCGCCCTGCGCGACGCGGAGATATTTTCTACCCGGAACATGTTGATGGGCGGCGGATATGAATCGGAACAACTCCAATCGCATTGGCTCGATGTATTGCTCAATCAATTTCATGACATCCTGCCCGGCTCATCGGTCCGGCATGTCTATGAG
Source organism: Candidatus Omnitrophota bacterium (assembly GCA_029557025.1). Lineage (GTDB taxonomy): Bacteria > Hinthialibacterota > Hinthialibacteria > Hinthialibacterales > JAKPRU01 > JAKPRU01. The sequence goes on from JAKPRU010000733.1 coordinate 1,297, forward strand.
GATACCGAAGCGCAATTGGGAACGGCCCTGGCGAACATTGAGCAGATCAGCGAAAAAGCACAGAAGGAGCTTGTCCGTAAAATAGACACACGTGGGTGGGGAGATCCGATTGTCGTATTGAATACGTTGAGCTGGTCGCATACCGGGCTGGTCTCGGTGGATCTGGATAATGCGGGGAAGGAACCGTCCGTTCTGGATAGTCGTGGGCAACCCCAGCCGGTACAGATTGTACCGAACGGAGCTGGTTCACGGGCGTTACTGTTCCTTGCGAACGATGTCCCATCCATGGGGCATGAGATGTATTACGTTGCGGAAGCTGCAAGCGAGGTAGATACAGAAGGGGTTGATATCTTTCCCTCCGCCCAGCCCTCTCCCGGCGGGAGAGGGGGCCATTCCCTGGAGAATAGATACTTTATCATCGAGGTTGGCCCGGATGGGGAACTGACGCGGATTTTTGACAAGCGGCAGGATCGGGATGTATTGGAGCCGGGGAAACATGGCAATGTATTTCAGCTGTTCGAGGATCGTCCGTGGAAACATGATGCCTGGGATTTCGATCATAACTTTGAAGAACAGATGTGGTCGTTTAATCCGGCGGATTCAGTAGAGGTATTAGAATCAGGTCCGGTTCGTGCGCGTGTTCGTATCCGACGGAGAACCCGGAAATCCACATTGGTACAGGACATAGTCATTTACAGCTATATTTCACGGATTGATTTTGAGACGCAGGTCGAGTGGTGGGAGAAGCGAGTACTTCTCAAAGTCGCATTTCCGCTTCACATCCTGTCGCCGAGGGCTACATACGAGATTCAATTCGGCGCGATCGAACGTCCCACAAGTCGTAACCATAGCTGGGAAAGAGCGCAGTTTGAGGTTCCCGCGCAGCGGTGGGCCGATTTGTCGGAGGGCAACTATGGTGTGAGTTTGTTAAACGACTGTAAGTATGGCTATGACTGTCGGGATAATGTATTGCGCCTCACGCTGTTGAGAAGCCCGATCATCCCGGACCCGCAGGCGGATGAGGGAACGCACCGATTTACTTACAGCCTGTATCCTCATGGGGGAGACTGGCGTACGGCCGAGACGGTGCGGCGTGCCGCCGAACTGAACAACCCGCTGCGAGCTGTTCGGACAAGTTGCCACACGGGGGAGATTTCCGCACGATATTCCTGGATACAGGTGCATCCGTCGAATGTGGTATTGGATACGGTAAAGAAAGCAGAGGTCGGGGATGATGTTATTCTCCGGTTTTACGAGTCGCTGGGCTATCGGGGACCGGTAAAGATTACATTTTCCGAGAAGGCGAAACGGGTGTGGGAATGTAATTTAGTCGAGCGGGAAGAGAAGCGGGTATCGTTGGTAGATGGGCGTGAGGTTGTGTTTCCATTCAGCCCGTATGAGATCAAGACTGTGCGCGTGACGTGGTGAAGGGGAGTGTCCTCACCCCCCGGCCCCCTCTCCAAGGATGGAGAGGGGGAGAAGGGATCGGCCATCATCAAGAAAGAATGACAGGCACGGAGGCCTGTCCTACCAATTCCAGGCCAGGCGTCCCTGCCCGGTAGTCATCGCCCGTGGCCATCATTAAGAAAGAATGACAGGCACGGAGGCCTGTCCTACCAATTCCAGGCCAGGCGTCCCTGCCCGGTAGTCATCGCCCCTGGCCATCATTAAGAAACAATGACAGGCACGGAGGCCTGTCCTACTAATTCCAGGCCAGGCGTCCCAGCCAGGTAGTCATCGTCCCTGGCCGTCATCAAGAAAGAATGACAGGCACGGAGGCCTGTCCCACCAATTCCAGGCCAGGCGTCCCTGCCCGGTAGTCATCGCCCCTGGCTGTCATCAAGAAACAATGACAGGCACGGAGGCCTGTCCTACCAATTCCAGGCCAGGGGTCCCTGCCAGGCACGGAGGCCTGTCCTACTAAT
>JAKPRU010000742.1 GCA_029557025.1 Candidatus Omnitrophota bacterium
AAACCATGCGCTCCAGTTCCTCCACATTCCGCGCGATATGTTTTACCTGCCAGCGCCAGTCCGCAAATTGCCGATCGGTTGCCTGCATGGCGGCCTGAATCCGGGCGCGCCTGACGGAACGGGTGCGTTGGGATGCCGCCGTAAGGCCGTCCTCGTAGCGGGACATCTGTTTTTCCACATGGGCCCATAACCGGTCCAGTTCATCCGACCGGCGGACTGCGGCTTCCCGTCCCGAGACTGCATCGGCCTGCTCGGGATTTTCAGTCTGCAGGTGTTCCGCTTTCCCCCTCAGACCAAGCGCCATATGAATCATTTCTGCATAAAAGCCGGGCTGCAAATCCGGCCTGGAGATACCTCGACTCAAGTCCCAGAGGGCTTGAACATTGCTGAACCCGGTTCGTTGATCGGATCGCGCAGTCAACATACTGCGCCAGGCACGCGCGCAGTCCCGAACGATATGGAGCCGTGCTCCAAGCGAAACTTGTTCCTCATCATACCTGCCGTACTGTTCGTCGGACACATGCGCGTACAATGCTTTTCTGGCTTCTTCTACCGTTGCGGCTTGTTGGACAATGGTCAGTATTCCCTTTGATACCTCCCGAAACCTTTCGGGTGTGTAGCGTTCCATGATTGATTTCTTCATTGCGTCCTGTATCCCGTTTTAATCCGATTCCGGCGGCGCCTGGCTTCCCGTGTTCTGTTTCTGCCTTCCTTGAATAAAAAGATCGGCCTCATGATCGCGCGCAACCTGACAAATTGCCTGGCAGCAGACCTCGCACTTGCTGAGGTGCTCAAGAATCTCCATTTGCGCTTTCGAATCCAATTTATTATTCAAATAGAGCCATAATTTATCAAAATCACACTTCATGCGAACCTCCGCTTTGACCGGCGCCGCGTGTTCCGTTGTGCCAGGAAACCATCGTCCTCCATGATAGGCATTCCGCGCAGGGGGCGCTATCCGGCATAAAGGTGATAATGCGAGCGAATTCACGGTAGATCCCGTCTGGGAGCGTGTCCGAGAATTAG
>JAKPRU010000744.1 GCA_029557025.1 Candidatus Omnitrophota bacterium
CGGAAATGACAGCGCTACACACGATCCATTCCTGTTGAACTGGGATCAGCCCGTCTATTTGGGATTTCGATTGGGGTGGCCGGAAATAGAATCAGGACCGAGTAGTGCCGAATACGGTTGGGCAGAATTATATTTCGACGGTGATACGGTGAGCGTGTTGGGAAGTGCTACAGAACGAACCGGACTTGGTATCTATGCTGGAACGGGAACTTTGATTCCAGAACCAGCTACGGCGGGACTGCTATTGCTGGGCGCGGTAGGAATCATATGGAAACGAAGCCGAATAACCATTAAGCCTCCCGCAGCACAATGCCTTGCGCCGTTCGGTGGAGGCTGACGTTGGAGGCAGGAAAATGAAATTTCGAATGGTTGTTTTAGCTGTACTAATCAGCGTTATGGTTACGGCATGTCGCAGCTCTTGGCCGCAGCGTTCTCATTCCTACGAACTGGCTGCTATGGTGGCGGACCACGGCGCGCTTACTTCAGCGGCCGATGGAGAGCGGAGATTATTGACCTGGAGCGCACCCAGCAATCCCATACCTGACGCCATTCTCTCTGCCGTCCATGCGAAAAGGGATATCAGCGGATGGTGGATGACCCCTGTGGATTCGATGGGCTATTCGGATTCGCTTGCGACAGCGCTTATCGAAAGCAACCGTTATCTTGTCGTCTATTTTTCGGATTCGGACGCGATGTTCTACCGATATGAGCGGCATGGGTTCTTGAATGATGGCGTCCTTACTCTGGAAAGGCCCATCGGGGGAGGGGCCGGCCCCTTTAATGAGATACTTTTCATTTCTACACCCAAGGGGAGTGTATTGGTGCCCTGGACGATAGCAGAGAGTCAATCTTTCGCGGGCATTCTCGCTGGCGAACGACATGGGGAGTGCTTTTATCCTGCCGGCTGGCGCAAGGGAAAGGACAGCGTTCGCAATCGCCTAAACTTGAATCTCGAAGAAAAATGAAGGACTTCCGATGAGGGGTTTCAGGTTGTGCCCACAAGCTATCGAAAGGCACTGGTCTCTCCACGCTACAATCGCGTATTGTGTTGCGCGGGCCGATTCTGAGCGCTGGGGTTTGCAGAGGAGAATTATGAAGATTATCTTCACGACCAAGCAGATACCCGAGATATCACAGTTATCCTGGCGAGACAGGCAAGCTATTATCCGGCGGCATCACTGGAAGGCATTTACGGACCGGCACGGTC
>JAKPRU010000294.1 GCA_029557025.1 Candidatus Omnitrophota bacterium
TCTCCCGGATAGGCATTGAAATTGACAAATACCCGTACCATCTCCATGGGATTCTCGCCAGGCCCGATGGGTTCACCCGTCTCGACAGGCTCCTCGACGGTGGCGTCGTTGAGCCTGTCGAGACGGGTGAACCCATCGGGCCTGGCGAGAATCCCATGGAAATGGTGCGGGTATTTGTCAACTTTAAGGCCTATCCGGGAGAGAAGGAAAAAAAGTTGGTCCACTTGGCTGGTGGTAAAATCCGTCATGCCTACCGTTTTCAATCGACCGTCTCCGCCGAGGTTCCCCGGGCCGCAATTGGCCACCTGAAAGGCCTGGCCTCCGTGGAGGATGTCGAATTTGTGCCGGAAGTTTATGTCACGGACACTGAGTTGGATAACTCCTGGGGAGTCAAGCGGATCGGCGCAGGTACAGTTCATGCAACAAACAAGGGCACGGGAATCCGCGTGGCCGTGATTGACACAGGGATCGATTACACCCATCCCGATTTATCCGGCCAAGTGAAGGGCGGTTGGGATTTTGTCAATAATGACAGTGATCCCATGGACGACTACGGCCATGGCACTCACGTTAGTGGAATCATCGCCGCGAAGGATGACGATGTGGGTGTTGTTGGTGTGGCCCCAAATGCGAATTTGTATGCATTGAAAACTATAAATAGCACAGGATCAGGTTTTATCGACGATGTGGTTGAAGCCTTGGAGTGGTGTATGAACAATGGAATACAAGCCGTGAATATGAGTTTCGGTGGTATGACTGGTTCCCCCTTTCTGGAAACCGCTTGCGACAAGGCTTATCAAGCCGGAATCGTTCTTGTGGCTTCAGCCGGAAATGGTGGCAAAACCGATGGGACGGGTGATACTGTATGTTATCCGGCGAAATATGACTCGGTGATCGCAGTGGCCGCGACCGATTCAAGCGACATTCGCGCCGGATTTTCCAGCACCGGATCCGCAATAGAAATCGCCGCACCGGGTGATTGCATTTATTCCACATACCCCTTCGGAGTAGTTTATGCTAATAGGAGCGGCACATCCATGGCAGCCCCTCATGTAACGGGAACCGTGGCGCTTATGCTGGCCGCGGGAATCCCAGCCTCCAACGTTCGCTCCGTCCTCCAAAACACCGCGGACGATCTGGGAACGCCGGGAAGAGATCCCTGGTATGGATATGGCTTAGTGGATGCGGATGAAGCCGTGCTTGCCGCCAATCCGGTACCGGACAATCCCCCGGTGGTGACCATCAGCTCCCCGGCGACAGGATCGCAGTTTGTAGTGGGGACGTCCATTTTCTTCACGGGTTCCGCCCTGGATGACAAGGACGGTGATATATCCTCCAAGTTGGCCTGGAATTCGAACCTGCAGGGCGCCTTGGGAAACGGGAGCGCGATCTCGGTTGCTCTGAATGAAGGTTCGCACACCATAACCGCCCAGGTCACTGATTCGGGAGGCCATGCCGTCAGCCAATCTATCACGGTCATAGTCAAACCGCTTCCCGACAATCCGCCCGTGGTGACGATCAGCTCCCCGGTGACAGGATCGCAGTTTGTAGTGGGGACGGCAATTTCCTTCACAGGTATCGCCCAGGATGACAAGGACGGTATTATCTCCTCTAAGCTAGTCTGGAAGTCTAATCTCCAGGGATCTTTGGGGAACGGGAGCGCGATCTTGATTTCTCTGAATGAAGGCACGCACACCGTCACCGCCCAGGTCACCGATTCGGGAGGCCATACCGTCAGCCAATCCATCACGGTCACGGTCAAGCCGGTTTCCGACAATCCCCCGGTGGTGACCATCAGCTCCCCGGCTACAGGATCGCAGTTTGTAGTGGGGACGGCAATTTCCTTCACAGGTATCGCCCAGGATGACAAGGACGG
>JAKPRU010000793.1 GCA_029557025.1 Candidatus Omnitrophota bacterium
CTGCCAGTTGGCAACGGTGTTTGCCAATCTGGCGAGCATTGCCGTGGCCAATTCGCAATTGCGCGAGCAGCTTTGCCGGGAAAACCAGGGTCTGAAAACGGAACTGCGCTCCAGCCATCGGGAAATGATCGGAGAATCGCCCGTGATGACCGAAGTGCGGAGGCTTATCGAGCGGGTCGGGCCATCCAACACGACGGTATTGATCCTTGGGGATACGGGAACCGGGAAGGAGCTTGCCGCCCGGCAGGTACACGCGACTTCGCCTCGGGCGGGCAAGCCATTCATCGCGGTTAACTGTGCGGCCTTGCCTCATACCCTGCTGGAGAGCGAGCTTTTTGGCTACGAGGTCGGCGCGTTTACCGGGGCCAATGCCCGTAAACTCGGCCGGTTTGAATTGGCGGACGGAGGAACGATTTTTCTGGATGAGGTCGCGGAGATTGCCCCGGATGTGCAAGTGAAACTGCTCCGCGTACTGCAGGAACGGGAAATCGTCCGGGTGGGAGGCGTGAATTCCATTCCGTGCGATGTACGGGTGATCGCGGCGACGAATCGGAATTTGAAGGAAGAAATCCAGGCCGGCCGTTTCCGCGAAGATTTATTTTACAGGCTCAACGTATTTCCGATTCATCTCCCTCCACTACGGGAACGAAAGGGAGATGTGCCGATGTTGGTGCATGCGTTGCTGAAACGCCTGTCCGGCGAAATGAAGATGCCCATTCCGGGCATTTCCGCCGAGGCGATGGCGATGCTGATGAGTTATGACTTTCCCGGGAACATTCGCGAACTGCAGAATGTGCTTGAGCGGGCGTGTTTGCTTTGCGGATGCGATGGCGCGGAAATTGGCGTGGGACACCTGCCCAAAGAAATTACTCAGCAGGGAGGATCGGCGGAGGAAAACAGTTCTGCGTTGAAGCGGGGGAAAAGGCGATGGTTCTCAATGCGCTGCGAGCCAATGATTGGAATCAGACCAAGGCCGCCGAGGAACTGGGGATCAGTCGGGACAACATCCGGTATCGGATCAAAAAATATGACATCAAGCGGCCCGGTTGAATGGGCAGCGGATTACCCATACCCCGCTCTGGATGGGTAAAATTACCCGAATTTCTGGTGGTCAAGGCATGTGGGGATTTTTTTTATCATTCCAGAAAAATTCTTAACCTTATTTATAAAGGGATTTTAAGTTTTCTCTTGGGACAGGGGGCCTG
>JAKPRU010000295.1 GCA_029557025.1 Candidatus Omnitrophota bacterium
CACTAGTCCGGACCCATCCGGATTGACTACAAAAATGTCGCCTCGAGCCGCACCCAAAGCATACGCCCGAAACGCAATCCGGTAATCCCCCAGAGGTCCCCCGACCGGCACCGGCGACCACTGGGCGGTATCGCACGCATACCCGTACATGGTTACCAACGGACGAACGTTGGTTCCATCCGAGCTCATGACGTAGATTTGCGGATACCCGATTCGGTCGGATGTAAACGCGATTTCCTGCCCGTTCGGAGAAAAACAGGGGGAGGTTTCAATGGACTTTGTTGTGGTCAGCTGACGGGTTTTTTTACCGTCCCGCCTGATGAGGAATATGTCCGGATTCCCTTTATAGGAAAGGGAAATCGCCAGCCAGTCCGCATCGGTCGGATTCCAACAGGGAGTGATGTTGTTTCCGGGAAAGGCGGCAAGCGGGAAGACCCGTGTTCCTCCCCGTTTATATAAATAATGAATATACGAATCCGCCCAATTACTGAAATAGGAGGTATACGCCAGGCATTGCCCATCCGGTGACCACGCCGGGAATAGCGTGGTGGAATTGTGCTGTGTCACCTGCGACACGCTCTCGCTGTACCCGTCGTAGTCGATCAGAAAAATCTCTTTAACACGCTGGGATGGTTTGTAGTTTACAAAAGCGAATTTGGTTTGAGCAATCCCGATCTTCCCCGTGCATCGCCTCAGAATCACGTCACTATAGCGATGAACGACCTGACGAACCTGGCTGATGCGGCAGTTCGGTGTTCGTTTGCCCTCGGTAACCCGCTGGTCGCGGATATCATGGAGAATCAAATCCAGTTCGACCGTATCGGGTGTGCGGCTCCGAACGATTGTTTCCACCAGGTAATGCGCCTGGATGCCGTTCCAGGCCGCATAGTTGACTGTGCCGCTTTTACGGTCCTCTTCCGCAAGTTGATTGACCTTCTCATCATCCAGAATGACAAAAGCGCGGGTCCACAGGAGGTCCTGACGAAGGACAGCGGATATTTCCCCGGCAATCTTTTCTGCGTCCGGGAATGCTCCGTCGATCCGGCATTTCTGGATGGCGATGTTGGGAGGGGGAGTCTGACCCTCAACCACTACTTCAATCT
>JAKPRU010000808.1 GCA_029557025.1 Candidatus Omnitrophota bacterium
ATTGAGTGAGGCTCCTGCCGAGCCGATTCTCTTGCCAAAGATTGGAGATGGAGAGGGCGGCGTCGATAAGTGGAATAGAATCAACCCCTTCTGTATCTCGCCCAATCTTTGGGGGAGAGAGTTGCAGGCCTATCTCCGGATTTAGAGACAGCCTCGGGAGCCTTCCTGACCGGTGTTCCCTGTTTTATCCATGGGAAAGCCCGTCAATTCTGCGCTTTCGGATTCGGCTCCGGCATTTGGGCGTTCACTTTCTCGCGCCAGCTCTTCAATGCGCTGTGCAGCTCACCGACCTTTTCAGGCAATTTCTCCGCCAAGTCATTTTGCTCCTGCAAGTCATCCTTGAGGTTGAACAGCTCCGGTTTACCGTCCTCGAAATGCTCCAGCAGTTTCCAGTCTCCCTGGCGGATGGCCCCGACCGGCGAGGTCTCCGGGAAGAAATAATAGTGAGGGTAATGCCAATATAGAGCCTCGCGATTCAGGCTTGAGTTCGGATCTTTCAGCAGCGGAACAAGGCTGATTCCATCGATGTCCCGATTGTGTTTCGGATCCCCGGGCAACCCGGTCATCTCAAGGAGTGTGGGATAGAAGTCGATGGAGCAAACCGGCTCATCGCATACAGTTTGCGGCTGCGTAACACCGGGCCATCGAACCATCAGCGGCTCCCGAATCCCGCCCTCATATAAAGAACCTTTGCCCGATCGAAGAGGATAATTGTCCGTAACTGGAATCCCATCTTTCTTATTGATATACCCGCCGTTGTCCGAGAAGAAGATGACAATGGTGTTATCGGCAATGCCCAGTGCATCGAGTTTGGCGAGCACGCGGCCCACATTTTCATCCAGACTGTGGACCATGGCCGCATAGCCCGGATGCTGGTGTCGCATTCCTTCCTTGATTTTCTGCTTGTAGTACTCGACCAGCTCCGGTTTTCCTTCAATCGGCGTGTGGACCGTATGATAGGCGAGATTGAGGAAGAACGGGCCGTTGCGCATCTTCTCCATCAGGGTCAGCGCCTCGGTTGTCAGGCGGTCGGTCAGGTATTCCCCCGGCTCTCCGAACTCCAGGTGGGGCACATAGCGGCTTTCGCGGTAATAATCAGATCCCTTGTACGGATAGAAATAGGTGTTCGGAGCGCCCCATAAGGTTCCCCCGATGTTGACATCGAATCCCTGCGTTTCGGGGTAATGCGTTGCATCGCCCAGATGCCACTTGCCGACGTGGGCGGTCTGATACCCGGCCTGTTTGAACACCTCCGCGATCGTGACTTCCTCGTGGGGCAGATCGCTCACGCACTGGGGAGGGAGCAGCTTCTTTGAAGCATCGGGAGTGCTTAAGGTGTTTTCACGCCAGACTGTCATGTGAAGCCGTGCGGGATGTTTCCCGGTCATAATCGACGCCCGGGTCGGCGTGCAGACGGGGCTTGCCGCATAAGCGTTTGTGAAACGTGTGCATTGACTTGCGAAACGGTCGATATTCGGTGTCTCGTGGAGATCGGCACCGTAGCAGGCCAGGTCGCTCCACCCCAAATCGTCCGCCAGGATAAACACAACGTTCGGGAGATTCCTCGGAGACTCCGCGCCAAATCCTTTGCCCGGCACTCCCAGGGCCAGTGATCCCAATCCCAACGTCTTCAAGAAGTCGCGGCGTTCGAGTTTCGTTTCCATTATGGCTGATCCTTCCTGTTCTTCGTTCCGATCTTGCGCACAGGCTGAAAGTCTATCCTACAGGGAGAATCCATCATGCCAATCCTTCCGGGGGAAGAGAAACCGTTTACCGTCATCCCAGCGAATGATTGAATCTCCACCGTCATTCCGGCGAACAACTGAATCTGCACCGTCATTCCGGC
>JAKPRU010000819.1 GCA_029557025.1 Candidatus Omnitrophota bacterium
TTCCGACGTCGGCGTCGGAAACAGCTCCGACACGACGAGGAGATCAAGCTTGCAGAATGCATCGTGGGTCAATTTCGAATCCGGATAACTGACGAGGGGATTTGTCAGAATGCAGAATACCGCCTTGATCGGATAGGGATCTTCCGTCAAGATGGTCTGGATGAGCGACTGAGGCGGGATGTAGGCCGTTCTCCTTGCTATCTCATGCTCCTCCCCGATCATCCTGTGTTCGTTGATCTTCTGCTGCCGTAAGGAGTCCTTCAGCTGGTAGAAGATTCCCGGTCTCGTGAAGTTGCCGGCGGTCAATGAGACATTTCCGCCCGGCGTGTTCAGTTCTCCCAGCAGCGCCCTCAGGATGAATACCGCACGGAGCTGCTGGAATGCGTTGATGCTCTTCTCCAAACCGTTTCCGACGACGAGGCATACCGGTCGATTCTTGACGATCGTCTCTGCGACATTCTGGATCGTTTTCTTCGAAACCCACGATATGCTCTCCACTTCCTCGAACGTAAACGTTCCGATCTCTTTCTTTAACTCCTCGAATCCGGTAGTCCAGTGATCGACGAAATCCTTGTCATAGAGGTTGTTCTCAATGAGGTATTTGATCATCCCCATGGCCACGACGCCGTCCGTGTTCGGCCGGGGAGCAACCCATAGATTCGCCCTTTGGGCAATATCCACTTTCTTGGGATCGATGACGACGAGTTTCGCTCCGCCCAGCAGGGCCTCACGGAATCCCTCTCTGATGAATCCCCCCATCAATTCGATCTGATTGTTGCCCCATATCAGCAACGTCCCTGTATGGGGACTGGGGTCGAACGCCGCGAACCATCCGAATGTGTAGACAGCACCTGCTATCTTGGGGACGCCTCAGTAATTCCCCGGCGTGGCGACATTGGGCGTCCCGAATGCGCTGGCGAACCTCTGGGCGAACGCCGTTTCCATGCCCTTGGGCTCGCCGATGCAGATGGCGACGCTCTCCGGTCCGTGGTTGCTTTTGTATTCCTGTATTTTCCCCGCGATATGGCCCAGCACCTCGTCCCAAGGCACTTTCTTCCATTTGCCCTCGCCTCTGTTCCCGGTCCTCATCAGTGGGTATTTGATTCGATCCGGGTGGGTATTCACCTCTTTGATAATCCGGCCCCTGGTAAATGAGCACCACTCGCTGGGGAATCCGCTTTCCGTGTCCCGATCCACATCAATGATTCTGCCGTCTTCAACGGTTATCTTTCTGCTGCAATGTGCAGGGCAGATATGACAAAATGTTGCCGTGCTTTTTTCCATGGAAGAACCTCCCTGATGAAATCGCAACAACCTAGGATATGAGCCCGGTATATCCTTCCTTGTTCTTCTCCCGCAGTACGGTCCCTCAATCCAGCAATTCGACGATGTGTTTGACCTCTTTATTGATTTTGTTCCTGCCCAGCGTATCGGCCAATTGTATCATGCAGCCGGGACAGCCGGTCGCAACGATATCGGCACTCGTCTCCCTGATGGATTGGGCCTTCTTGTCGGAGATTTCTTTTGAAACATCGTAATGATAAACGCTGAAAGCGCCGGCCATGCCGCAGCATCTCTCCGCCTCGCGCATTTCTTCATACCGGATGTCCTTCATTTTCGTCAGCAACTCCCGGGGCTGGGTATGAATCTTTTGGTACCTTCGCAGATGGCAGGGATCGTGCCAGGTGATCACTTTCCCGCCGAATCGGGGATCCGCCTTGATCGCGCTGTCCTGGGGTTTCAGGACATCGACGATGAACTCGCTGATATCGTATATTTTCTTGGAGAAATCCGTATATTGCTTCGCACGATCATCGTTGTCGGCAAGATATTTGGTGTATTCCTTCATCGCGCTCGAACAGGTGGCGCAATTGGTGATGATATAATCCGCGTCCCGAAATATCTTTACGTTCCTGTCCGCGATGACCCTCCCCGTATCGAAGTCGCCCGCACCGAGCCATATGGGGGCGCCGCAGCATCCCTGCTCCTTTGGAACGACGACTTCCACACCATTCTTGGTCAGGTAACCGACGACTTTCATCCCGATCTCGGGAAAGACGAAGTCCGTTGCGCAGCCCATAAAGTAAGCGACGCGGTATTTCGGTTCCTTCTGTGATACCGCTTTGTTCACCTCCGGGATCCGGTCCCGCAGATACTTGCCGGCTATCGACGGGACTCGGCGCCCTTTGAACATTCCCGATAGAAAAAGCGGCAGGTGTCTCATCTTGCCTTCGGCCTTGGGCAGCAGGATCTTCTGGAAGAAGGACGCTGTCCGCAGAACCGTTCCGAACAGTTTCCGCCTCGGGATCAGCTGACGGTAAATCCATCCCATCGGAAATCCGAGGCCCTTCGATTTCGTCTTGTCCGCCCTGGCCGAAATGATGATGGACTGAAATTTGCTCCCGACGGGGCAATGCTGGGCACAGGTCCCGCACAACGTGCACATGCCGAGAATGTCGACCACTTCCGGG
>JAKPRU010000835.1 GCA_029557025.1 Candidatus Omnitrophota bacterium
CCGATAAACCGCGCAACACCGTCGGCGCCGATCTGTACCGGCATTTCCTCCCCATCCGAGTCAACGGCAATATATGGGATTTTTCGCTCCAAACCCTCCGCCGAAACCGCTACGATATCCTTGCGATCCCAGGATAGAGAATTGAAGGCCAATACGGCATAGCCATTTCCGAGTGTGTCAATTCTTTTCGCCATTTCGCTGAAAGCGGCCCCGGATATTTCCGCCGCTTCCTTGAGAACTGTTGCATACTGCCGGTCCGATTCGACATAAACCTCGTCAATCGAACTGCCTGGGATAATGTCATGGAATTGGTTCAAGAGAACCAGTTTCCACGCATCGTTTATTCGCTTCTGTTCATATCTACCCCCGCACAGCATATTGAGCGAAGACAGAATTTCCGCTTCTCGAAGTTGAAATTCCGCCTGACGATTACACTTCTTTGTATACGCCTGTGTCGTGTATGTACCCCGATGCAATTCCAAATACAGTTCTCCAACCCACCTCCGCAGATTCCTGGATTCCCGTTCCAGTTGATGAAAGAAGTATTCGGGCGATCCGGATTCGATCTTCGGCAAGCCCTCGAAATCCCGGTATCGGTTAAGCCGTTCCAGGTGATCCCGGGAGGGGCCTCCCCCTCCATCTCCCCGGCCATAAAGCAGCATCTGAACAGGGGAGCGATCTTTTTCTACATAGTCGTTTTCACCCATGCGGATCAGCCAAGGCTCCATTTCGGAACTATATTCTTCGTTGGGTAACAGATGCGCCAGTACCCGACTCCCGTCGATCCCTTCCCAATAAAACGAGTGATATGGAAAGCGGGTGAATTGGTTGATGGAGATCTTCGTGGTAAAAAAATAATCGATCCCGCTTCGTTTCATAATCTGCGGGAGAGATGCGGGATAGCCGAACGCATCCGGCAGCCACAGGATAGAAGATCGGATTCCGTATTCCTGCTCGAAGAAACGCGTTCCGAAGAGAATCTGGCGAACCAGGCTTTCGCCCCCTGTGATATTACAGTCCGGTTCGACCCATGTGCACCCGACCGGAATCCAACGTCCCTCCTTTACCCGTTCTCGAACCTGCCGATACAGAGCCGGGTATCGATCGCGCGCGAATTCATACAGGTGCGGCTGGCTTTGTACGAAAGTAAAATCGGGATAGCGATCCATTAACTCCAACACATTTGCAAATGTCCGTCCGGTTTTGCGCACGGTTTCGGAGAGCGGCCAGAGCCAGGCGACATCAATATGGGCGTGTCCCATTGCGACGCAGACTTGTGCGGAGTCGTGAGCGCGACAGGCATATACCGGCTTTAGAATCTCCCGCACTTTCCGTGCCTGGTCGCGGAGGGCCTCGCGGGATGGATCACCGTAATCGAATACGTCTACAGCCTGGTTCAAAGCGAAAATAATCCGTGCCCGTCGGGTATCGGTGTCCGGTAAAACCGGATAAGGTTTTTTGAGCCAGTTGTAATGAACATTCGGATCGATAAAGTCCGCCAGGGCAGAGAGGTCCCAGTACGCCTCCCATACTTCACGATTAAGAATCGCGATTTCGGGCTGACGCATGGCGCGTACATGAAACTCCCCCAACCGCGCATTTGCCCCCGCCTCCACAAAGAGCTCGATTGTTTCGCCGCCTCGCGCACAATCCGTTAGAAGATAATCCTCGCGCGCCCAGCTCAGCCCCTGGACGGGCACATTGCGGCGGAAAATCAGCGATTCGCTCCGTTCCAGGTCGAACAGAAGTTTCACACATTCGCCGCGGAACTGTTTTGGAATGCGGATTCGGAGGCGGAACCAGGCTGTGCCCCAATTCCGGCCCCATGAGTGCCCGTCCTTCACGCGCCTGTACTCGAGTTGTTTCGCCTCGCGAATTGAGAGATGCTCCATGGTTTCCGCGATAGCAACATCCTCTACCGGAACTCTCATGGAGTAAATAAACCGTTCCCGGATTTCTCGGACTCGATCCATTATTTTTCGGATATAAAGCGCTTCGAGATTCTTCATCGCTTGAGTGGCCATATAACTCTGCTCCCTTTCGGATGGTGAGTCTACACGCCGCGAGAGCCTGCTGAAACACATCCGGTGTACACTAATGTTTTCTCTGAACCGGGGACACGCGCCAACGATTAGTAGTTATGGGACTATTCGACGAAATCCCGGCCGACCAGGCGGTCTGTCTCCCATTGTCTACCGGTTGCATACACCTTCACTTGCCGCGGCAGCAGACGGGCAATGAGTTCATTCTGATCGACAGCGATTTCTTCCGTGCCATAGAGCAGATGCAACGTCTTTCCGTTCAATTTATTCAGGCCGGTAACCTCCACGCCCATGTGGCGGCAATCATCTTCATTTACCAGCACAATGATCCAATCGTCCCCGACCTGTCGAGCGGTCATCCGAACACCACGCACGGCTTCATTCCCCTCATCGTCTATCAGATTCACCTGGATACCTTCGACTTCAGGCGCGGTCAGAAACGGTTGCAACATTGCCAACTCATTGGTGAGAGCGTAAAGCGACTGCCGAAACTGTTCGGATTTTAAGTAATGAGATCCCCAGTAGAGAATGCCCCCGGCTCCATGGCTAATAACATCGTAAGCCATGAATCGCGATTCGTCGAAAGTCGGGTAGGCCATTCCCCGTGCGCTATAATCGTCACCGAGTTCGTGCCAGGAAAAGGCTTGCAGAACCATC
>JAKPRU010000868.1 GCA_029557025.1 Candidatus Omnitrophota bacterium
GGATTGCGAGTCTGAACGCGAGATCACAGTAACCGGCCATCGGGGCCAGCAGTAGATTGGAATCAAGGTTGATTTTACCGATACGCAACATAGCTGTGCAGATGAAAACAACTCCTGTGGTTCAATGTACGTAAAATTCAGATCGGAAACAATCGAGCCGGTCCCGGGCTGCAGCGGGATCAATTGGACTTTGCATCGCAGGAATGGCGTGTATACTGCTGGTCATGAAAGCATACTCTGTACTTCTTGCAGCGGTTATCACGGTTTTATTGTGCGTTCCGGTAAGTCTGTCGGCCGCAGAAGTCGATTCTCCCCCCTCGCTCATGTGGATCAACGCCAAGGCGGATGAACGGGATTACTACGTGGCGTTTCGGGGGCAATACACACTGGAGCAGGATGCCGAGATCGAAATCCGGACGCTGGGATCGTCCTGGTACGTTCTCTGGTCGGACGGGAGTTATCTGAACGAAGGACCCGCGCGGTTTGAAATCCAGCATCCGGAATACGGCGTTGTGAAAATCCGGCAGAAGGCCGGCCGGCATGTTCTGGCAGTTCAGGTTCACCATGCCGGTGTAGAGACACGGATGCTGGTGGACATGCCGCCGTTTCTATATGCCTCTGTCCGGGTTCAGGGACGTGAGATCGCTGTGCAATGGCGGACTGCACGTCTGGGGGGGTACCGCTCCCAGGTACGGCGGATCAATCCGCAACTGACATGGATCGAATGGTGTGACACGCGAACAATACCGGCAGGGTGGCAGCAGCCGGATTATGACGACCATGCGTGGACCGGTCCGGTTCCGGCCAAAACGCAGATCGGGACGATGCGGGAAGTGCGACTTGCACCCGTAAAACAATTCCCCCATACGCTGAAGCCTTTGGCGGAGGGAACTCTGGTCGAAACATTCGGTTACGAGGCGGATGATCCGCCGGCCCGTTTTTTCCTGAGGGATCTTTCAAAGGGGAAACTACCGCCGCAGGGCAGTTGGCGACGATATGACCTGGGGCGTGTCCGGTTGGGACGCCCGCGATTCGTGCTGGATGTTCCGGTCGGTGCGGTTGTTGAATTTGCCTGCGCTGAAACGTTGACCAGCGGTCGAGTGGCGCCCTATATCAATCTGTCCACCGGAACATCCTGCAATATGGATCATTATGTTGCCCGGGGCGGCCTCCAGGAATTCTTTCCGCTGACGCCCAAGGGCGGGCGATATCTGGAAGTGCATGTTCTGGCGGATCCTGCTTCCATCAAGTGGACTAAAGAGGAATTCCTGGAACGTTGTTATTACGATACTCCCGTCGGCGCTTTTTCCTGTGGCGATCCGGTTCTCGAAAAAATCTGGAAGGTCGGGATAGAGACGCACCGTGCCTGCGCCGAGGACGCTCTGGTTGACAATCCGACGCGTGAACGCCGCCAGTGGACCGGAGATACGGTA
>JAKPRU010000878.1 GCA_029557025.1 Candidatus Omnitrophota bacterium
CTTCGATCTGTGGAGCATCCGGATTCCGCCCAACCTGCGCGGCGATTCGTCGCTGGAAGTCTGGGTGAAGACGGGTGCGGTGTCGGTGGCTCCCGAAGATTGGGAAGAGATCCGAGGCCGTTGCCCGCTTCCCAATCCGGCCTGGGAGGAATGGATCCTTCCTGGAGTCCATGCCGATGTAGGTGGAGGGTACGTGCCCAATGGCTGGATTCCGGACGTGCCGACGCCATCGGTGCAAGCAGGTGAATCCCTCAACGAGTACGTGTACCGTGTGATGGACGCTCGCATGGACGCCGGCGCGACTCCGCGTGGCTTGGTGAGCAATGAGGACGAGACCAAGGAGCAGGTGGCGGCGCGTGTGCGCGAGCTGTACGAGCGTCGGTACCGACAGGAAATGGCGGAGTTCGAGCGAGCGCGGGAAGAGAACCGCTTGACGGGCAAGCCAATTCCGGAGCGGTATCAGTCGATGCCGGTACTGCGGACTCCGGGACTCAGGCAGTTGAACAACGACCTTTCCCGACTGGCCTTGGAGGTCATGCGCGAGCGCACCGCAAAGGCGGGGGTGAGGTGGAAGAGACTGGATCAATTGCCGATTGAACGTCAGAAGTGGTTTTTACCCCTGTCTTCGGGACATTTCATCAACCGGTACCTGGATCGGATCCGGAGCATGGAAGTGCTAGAGTCGACGTTACAGACAGGGTTGGAAGATTTCCGTCAGTTGGTAGCGGAGTACTTCCACGATTCACGGTGGTTTCTTGACTTGTCGCGCCGCAAGCGGGACGTCTACTTCGGGGGACGGAAAGCATGAAGCGTTGGGCAATCGCGGTATTGGGATCGCTGATGCTTGTAGGATGTGCGGGGCAACCACATCGACAAAGAGTCTATTACGATCTAGAATCGATCAATTACATTCCTGGAGGAATTGATGCTTCTTTGATGCGCCCTGGGATCTATGGCGAACGGCAAATGATTCAGGACTTAGGGGTTTTCGGTTCATCAGCCATTGAAATAGCGGCGAGTACAATTTTGGATACACCGCTGAACGTCACTTGGTTTGATACAATGAAAATCAATCACGAACGCCCCTTTCCGTTCCAGATTCTTCCGCCTTTGGATACGGCCAACCAGAAGTACCACATTCGGTTCACGTTCTATCCGGGCGACTCGGTGAGGATCCAGGCCCGAGCGGTGGCCAAGTCGGATTGTCGGCATACGATCAGGCATGGGAAAACTGCCCTTTCCGGA
>JAKPRU010000897.1 GCA_029557025.1 Candidatus Omnitrophota bacterium
TGGTTGACATTGATTGTGGAGTTTGTGCTGGTGTGGTGGGAAGGATGGCCCGGGGTGAGGTTATGGCGGGTGACCCTGATTTGCCTGGCAGCCTACCTGCTCTGGTGCGTGATCTCGGCGGTGTGGATCGCGCCGATTCCCCGCTCGTTCCGCGAACTTTCCCGGATGCTGGCATTGATGACTCTCGTTGTCGTATCCATCGGAGCGGGCCGGTCGGAGTGGTTTCGGCGTCAGGTTCTCTGGTTTGGAACCGTGATTCCGCTGATTGTTGCCGTGTATGCCTGTGTGCAAAGCCTTGGATATGATTTTTTTCTTTGGGGGGATTTTGACTGGGGCGGAGATTTCAAGCGTGTCACCAGCACACTCGGCAATCCCGATTTCATGGCGGGGTATCTCTTGACGACCATCCCATTAGCGGCGGCATTCGGCGTGGAATCAGAGAAGCGATGGCGCCGAGTTCTGGCCGGGATTTCGGCGGGATTGCAGGTGATCGCGATTGTTCTCAGTCTGAGTCGTGGCGTCTGGGTTGGTGTTGCCTGGTCGCTTGTGGCCCTCCTTGTCATCCTTCCAAATTGGAGGGAATACCTCAGAAGAGCGGGGGAGATAATCAGGAGGCCGAGAACTCTCCTGGCCGGAACGGTTGCAGCCGTTATTCTGGTCATTGTGTTGTGGCCTGCACTTACAGGTCTTTACCGGCGATTTGCGGGAGGGGTCGGCTCGTCATTGGAAGAGCGCGGCCTGATTTATACGTCCTCTATGAAGTTGCTCAAAGAAAGTCCGCTTTGCGGCGTCGGGCTGGATGCTTTTCCGGTTCGATTCCCGGATGTGAGGGATCCCAGGCTGTCGCGGTATCTTCCGATTGGGGGATTTTATGTGGAGCACGCACACAGCGAGTTTCTTGAGGTTCTGGTGAATCTGGGTCTGCTGGGATTTTTGTTGTGGATGGGGGCGTTATTCTTTTGGGGCAGGACACTGCTCCAACGACTTCGCAGTTCGGAACGCACAGCAGGGTTGCTCGCCGGGGCCTGTTGGGTGGCTGTTGCGGGAACGTTAGGGCACAACCTGTTCACCGTAACGTTGCGTCATACCTCCAGCGCCGCAATGTTCTGGTCGATGTTCGGTTTCGCAATGGGAGCATTGAGCGCGCCGGAAGAACAGCGGGGAGACCGGCAAGGTAAGATATGGCGCTGGGTGGCGCTTGCGCTGCTGATAGCCGGTGGGCCGCTTGTGTGGTGGCATGGAGTGCGGGAGCATCAATGCGACCGGTATCTTCGCCAAGCGAGCGATATCATCGACCAGGCTCTTGAGGAGGGTCCGGCAAGTCGCAAGGCTCAAATGCGACACTTGGTGCTCGATTTACTGGCTAAAGCCGACAGTCTGGGTCCGGTGCGCAAGGAAAGCCTTTACTGGCGTGCATGGGCTTATTACGAATCGGGGGAGTATGCCTCCGCCAGGGATGAATACATGCGCACCCTCAAGCTGGAGGGTCCTTTTGTGGATACGATTCCCAATATCGGGAAGTGCTGCATCCGTGAGGGAGCGGAGTATATGCGTTTCGGATTTCATGAATCCGCGATGAAAATGTACCGGGACTCGATTCCCTGGTGGGAGAAGGCCTGCCGGATGGACCCGGAGCGCGCAGAGCATTGGAGAAACTACGCAGGAGTGCTGGGAACACTGGGTAGAATCGAGGAATCCCGCGCCGCATACAACCGCGCTCTTCAACTTGAACCGACACCGCAGGGGAAAAAGGAGATCGGCAGATTCTTGGAAGAACTCGCTAAAAATGAGGCCATACTGAGAAAACCGCCACAGTAGTTGGGTATCATGTCGTGATGGGGTGAGGGTGTTCCCGATATTCTTTTTTTTCCGGCTTCCGCAGCAAAGAGGTCCATGCTATTCTTCTTATGGGGGAAGGACTGTCCGGAGAACCAGAGCCATGGACAGAAAACACGGTTTCACACTGATCGAGTTGCTGATTGTTGTGGCCATCATCGGGATTCTGGCGGCCATTGCAGTCCCGAATTTCCTGAATGCGCAGGTCCGCGCGAAAGTGGCGCGTGTGAAAGCCGAGCTGCGCTCGTTTTCCTCCGCGCTGGAACTGTACCGCACGGATAACGGGCAATACCCGTACCCGCTGATGGAGAAATACCCCGCCACAGGTCAACTTCACACCGCGAATCACATTGTGAAGGCGCTGGTGGAGCTGACCACTCCAGTGGCGTACATGTCCAGTGTGGATTATGCGGATCCTTTCTTTAAAACGGGCGAGGGATTCTGGATTGCGACGGTCCCGGCGTATTCCAGCTATACCTACGTGAACTATAAGGGGCGATGGGGATTATCGTTTGTGGTTGACCCGCTGATCGATGGGTACGGGCTTGCGAGTTTCGGTCCGGATAAATACGACAGCGGCGGAGTCTGGCCTGCGGTCCAGCAGGCTCGCGGCCAGGCACTCAGCGGATCGTGTTTTTATCACCCCTCCAACGGCACGGTCAGCGCAGGGGATATTGTCCGATATGGGGGCGATGCCCACATTTCCGGCTACGGCGATGACTGATGCCTCTGTGTGCCGGAGCGTGCCACGGGATTATGGTCACTTGAATATTTGCTCGTGGAGGGAATGCTGGGGAGTGACACTGATCGGGGAACCCGCGGGCGCAATGGCTTTTCTCAGTGCAGACCATGGTTCATTGAGTATTTTAATCGGTTCCAGGTTGGATGGCGCACCCTGATGCCCGCTTTGCCCCAGGGGATTCCAGATACTCGGCTGCTGGGTCTTGGACCGCTGCTCCGCCTGGCTGAGCAACCGCTCGGCGAGTTGCCGACGTTCTTCCCGTTGCTTCTCCAGCGCACGAGTTTCGCTGTCTGGGACACTGGAGATCGGGTCCAGTATCAGAGGCACACCGGTCTGTGTGGGCGAGGTTGTACAACCGTACAAGAACGCCGCCAGAAGGATTGAAGTCAACAAGCGAGCAGACATCCCTCTAACTCCGAATCTTGCTCCGCATAAAGCGCCTGCAGGCAATGCAATCCTTACTGAAGGACACTCCAAACAGCTTAACGCTTCCCCTGAAGGCAAGTAACGGAACTCACCTGCGTAGAAATGCGGACGATTTGCCTCTCGCATGAAGATCGCAAGTATGGTTCCTTTGTAGCAACTGCCATGCCTTCGCGGTTTGACATCCGGTTATTTCCGATATATTCGAATATCTGCCGCCGATACCTCGCCGCTTCTCATCTTCGCGAGAAGCATATCGAAGCATCTTTTTTATTTTACATTACGATGCAATTCGTGTCAAATTGAATTTGCCGCGAAATTGATCTGATGCTCCGGGAGCCTCCAAACCGGAAAGCAGAGTTCCCATATCAACGTGGCCACTGTTTTGTATTGCAGGGATAATGTGCCACACGAGAGGGAAAAATCTGCCAACTTTTTCCGAGGATTCCCCGATTCTTCCGCATAAAGGCCAGATCAGGGTTTCGCATATTCCCCGTCAAGGCCGATTCCATTCTCGTTGTTAAAGAAGGAACGAGGCTCCCATTGCCGCTGGTTCCAGATCCGATTGTCACCCTGATGAGCGCGCGGGTAAGAGTCTCTGCCGCCGAGATCCATGAAAAGGCCGAACGAGAACATAAAATCGCGCAGACTCAGCTGATCCACACCGATCTGTGCCGCGCCGAGTGTCAGGGAACCGGTTGTTTCATAGCGGTCATTTCCATTCCGGTCGAGCAGAATGCCGATGGCGTTTGCATTGGCGGCTCCCATACTGAGATTGGGAGCCTGATAGGTATCATTCCCCGCGCGATCCACCAGCATGGCAAGCGAGAAATCGTGCGCCCCGCCTTGTGCCACATTGATTGATGCCTGATAACGGTCATCCCCGGACTCATCAATGAGCGCCGCGGCCCCGAAATGCGCCCCCGCACCTTGTGTGTACCATACGCCCTCATAAAGATCATTTCCTGCTCCATCCACCAGCATTCCCACCGCATACCAGTACGCTACCCCCTGCACGAATATACCGCCCTGATAACAGTCATCCCCTTGCGCATCGATCAACATCCCGATCCCCCCGCCCAGGCTGTGACCATGCCACAAATCCCCGCGCAACCCGGCGCCCGCCCCCTGGCAGAGATTGCCGTTATGCTCCGCCGTTTGCGAAGAAGGGAACCGGATATCCGTATCGTTTGCAATGTAATGGTCATCTCCGTGGCAATCCATCAACAGCCCGCAGCCTTTCGTGAACCCGTAGCCCTGTGACAGGCGATAGGTGGAATAGGTGTCGTTTCCTCGCCGGTCTATCAGCAATCCCAATCCGAATTGCCCCGATCCCTGCGCCAGGGTAAGCGATTGATAGATGTCGTCTCCGCCGGCATCCAGAATCGCACCGACTCCAAACGCCCCACAACCCTGACCGAGTTCCTCCGCTTCATACCGGTCGTTTCCGTCGGAGTCCGTCAGAAAGCCGTATCCCTGGATTCCCGTTCCGGCAGATCCGTTTCCGGTATAGATGTCATCGCCTTTCAGGTCGATTGTGATGCCGAGGGGATATGCGGGTGGGCGCGAAGATGCCGCATTGAGATAGGTGTCATTTCCGCCCCAGTCTATGGTGAGAAAGAGATGCCTCTTGCTTTCAAAGATATCATCGCCGGTTGTGCCGATTTGGATTTCGCCGAGAATGGTGTTGAGGCGAAGCGGCGGAGCGTACAACTCATCCGAGGCGGAAAGCAACCGTGCCGTTGCGCGGTCCACTGCCTGTGAGATATCCAGCGCTCCCGCATAGAGGAACTTGTAATCGACTTCGCTGATGAGCCGGTACACATCCCAATCCATGTCCCCTTCCTCTATAAGCGGCAAGGTGTGCAGGCGATCCGCGAGTTTTTCGAGATTGTCACGGTCGATACGCTGAAACGCCATCTTATGCCAGGTCAGTCCCTGTGCCGATGCGCCCAAAAGCAGGGCCAGGCATTTCACAAGTTCCGGGTGTGCCTCTGCCGACCATTTCCGAACCTCGCGCCGAAGGCTTGCGGGAATATGTTTCCCGTATTGCATATAGAGCGTGTCCATGGCCACAAGAATCCCATCGGGTTCTTCGGCAGTCTTTTCAACCGCTTCGAGGTCGTTGAAATACAATCCACGCCGCACCCCTTCATCGACTCGAATGCTCATCAGCATCAGCACATCATGCAGGGAAGCGGATTTTTCGAGGTAAATCTCTTTGCTTCGAATGCAATAGGGTTCGACTTTGAGGGGATTATTGATTAGAAGATCGAAGAAACTGAGCCGCAGGTCCCCGCCGCCGAAAAGCGAGGAGTCGTATCGGTCGAATCGCAGGTCATCGGGAGTTTTTCCTATCGATGCCATCGCATCGGTCCAGGGATCGCGTAACTCCGATTCTGCGTAGGAGAATGGGACGAATGAGACAAATAAGACCAACAGGAATAATGGAAGATGAAGAAGGGGGAAGCGGATTTTCCGCTTTTCTTTGCCAGGCAGGGACGCCTGGCCTACTGGGTGGGCGCCAGGCAG
>JAKPRU010000921.1 GCA_029557025.1 Candidatus Omnitrophota bacterium
CAACCCCGCTGCATTCGACCGTACAACGGGCCGGGCGTTGGGGACCATAGAAGGGAACCGAACCGGCGGAACCTACGCGCTCATCAGCGAGGAGGCCCTGATCTTCGGTCCCGGAAGTACACGGCAGCTCGAGGCGCACGACCTGGAAACAAAAGACCACATCGCCTCATTCAACGGCAATCATGTCATTATCGCCGCCGATAGAGCCTACCTCCAATCCTCCGGTGAACTCCTGACCATCGACCGAAAAGGGTATTTCGATCGATCAAGAGAAAAAAGCCAATTGGTAGCCCGCAAGGAGGCCGTTCGAAAACTGATTAGAGAAAAGGGCGAAAATGCCAAAAATGAAAATGGAATCACCTTCAAAGAGGAAACACAACTTCTCGACAAAAAAATCGCCGAGAAAAACGAAGAGATTCTTGCCTGTATCCTGTGGCGAAAACCCTGTCCATATCCGTACAGCCTGATTCTTGCAGGGGACGTGCTTTATTCCGGCGGCGCGGGAAAAGTCGCCGCGTTCGGAACCACGGATGGAGAGGAAACCTGGAGCGCTCCGGTCACCGGCAAAGCGTACGGTTTGGCCGTGGCAAATGGGCGTCTGCTGGTCAGCACGGATCGCGGCGCTATTCACTGTTTCACCCCGGCCCGATAAACCAAGAAGGAGACATGCCCCGTGATAAAAACGACACATTCACTATCCCGCGAAGGCACTTCAGGGCGCTCCCTCTCCTTCCGGGAGAGGCTCGGGGCGACGGAATCTTGTTCTCCGATGGTTGGGGTGAGGGTCTTTTCCGTCTTCCTTCTCACCCTCATTGCCTCAGCATCCCCGCTCTCTGCCCCCGACTCCCTCATTTCTGCAGGGCCATACATTCATTTCAACCCTGACGGCGCTGTTTCCGTTCTCTGGAAAACGACCCAACCCGCCGACTCCATTGTGGAATTCGGAACCACGCAGGAACTCGGTATAAGAGTAGCGGATTCCCAACTGACCCGTGACCATACCATCCTCTTGCCGGAACTCCTGCCGGAGACGGATTACTTTTTCCGTGTTCGCAGCCGTGCCGGAGAAACTGAATCGGTCAGCGACATTGAACCGTTCGATTCCACTTTCGAGCGCGTTCCATCCATTTCATGGGATGAGCGTTCCCCATATCCGAAAGACGCCATAACCGCTACGTGCATAGAGACGGCACAAAAGATCCTTCAGCAGACAGGCATCCGAAACGGGTATTGCCTGGTTCTCGGATTCGGCGATGGCCGACTGGCGTATGAACTTGCGGCACGTTCCAACCTTCGAATCATCGGGATTGACGACAATTCCAAAGCGGTCGCCGGCGCGAGGGATATGTTGAAAAACACCGGGACTTATGGGTCCCGTATCAGTGTCCATGAAGGCAATCTCAGTTCCCTTCCCTACAGCGACTATTTCGCCAATCTGATCGTCTCGGAGAGAATACTCACCACTGGAGAGATTTGTGGTTCTGCATCGGAATTGTTTCGCCTGCTTCGACCGGATGGCGGAACAGCGTATTTGGGCACGTCTTCCGCGTCGCGCAAGACTCTGACCTCGGCGGCATTGAAAGCCTGGGCCGAACAGGGAGGTATTCAGGACTACTCCATTGAGGAAAAGGAGGGACTCTGGCTGACTTTTCAACGCCCCGCACTGAACGGCGCAGGGGAATGGACCCATCCGTATGCCGAGCCGGGCAATACTGCGTGCAGTAAGGACACCCGTATCGAACAGCCGACCGAAATCCTCTGGTTTGGCGGGCCGGGGCCGCGCCTGATGGTGGACCGCCATCACCGCCCCATGTCGTCGCTGTATAAGAACGGATGTTCGTTCATACCGGCAAACAATCGGGTGATCGCCATTGATGCCTATAACGGCGCGCGGCTGTGGGACCTGGATGTTCCGCGATCTCGGCGAATCGGTATCATGCGAGACTGGGGTCAGATGTTTGTAACCGATGAGTACCTGTACATCGCCGCGAAAGACCAATGCACGGCTGTCGATATTGCCACCGGCAAACCGTCTCTGTTCTTCGACATGCCTCAGCTGATCGATGGCGAAAGGCGGCTGTGGGGGTATATCGCGGGTGTTGACAATCAGATATTCGGAAGCGGCAAAAAGGAAGGCGCATCGTTGTACGAGCTGGCCAAGAGCACCATAGAGAACCTGATTGAAGGCGATTTCCGCCCCGGTATCACCAGCAATTATCTGTTCTCATTGGATCGGTTCAGCGGTCAAACGCTCTGGACATATCGAAACGGGGTCATTCTGAACAGCTGTCTGGCAATCGGCGATGGACAGCTGCATTTTGTCGAGAATCGCGGGGCCGCCGCGCTCAGCGACACGGACGGACGAATGAGCATTCAGGAGTTCTGCACCGGAGGCACATACGTGGTCGCTCTGGACGTGAAAACCGGTGAGAAAGTGTGGGAAAAACAGTTTAAGTTCCCGTTCGAGCAGGTCATGTACCTCAGTTTCGCGGATCATATTCTGCTTTCGGTAGGATCGTTCAATGTGGGCGACCATGTGCATTACGGTCTGTTCACATTCGATACCAAGACGGGAGAACCGATATGGAATCAGGAATTCGATTCCGGGGATGGGATTGGCGGCTCGCACGGGGAGCAATGGCAGCATCCGGTCATTATCGGTAACATGATCTATTCCAAGCCATACGCCTACAATCTGCATACCGGGGAGAAGAACTCCTTCTACCTCGATCGGGGGGGCAACGGTTGCGGCACAATATCCGGCTGCAATGCCTATCTTTTTGCGCGGGGAAGGAATCCGCGAATCTACCCTGCAGGAAACGAGAGAACCAGCGGGGAACCTCTGACCACCGTTACCCGTCCCGGGTGTTTCATTAACATCATCCCGGCGGGTGGAATGGTGCTGATCCCGGAATCCAGTTCCGGCTGCACCTGCGCATTTTCACTTCAGACCTCTGTGGCTCTGATTCCCAAAAACCGCGCCATGAACTGATCCGCTCTTCTTTCTTTTTCTCCAATTTTTAATTCTCACAAAACACACGCAAAAGGGATTGACAATTCCCCCGATTCAAAGTACAAGTATATATGAGATAAATATGGTTTAATACATGTTTTTCAAGGAAGGTTTCGACATGACTGAGCGACTGGCGATTGAAGGTGGTCCGAAATGTCTGGAAGGCCCCCTGCCCCATTGGCCCTCCTTTGACGAAAAAACCCTGCAAGCGGTTCTGGAGCCTCTTAAGACGGGAAAAGTGAACTACTGGACCGGACCGAAAGGGATGGAATTCGAGAAGCGGTTCGCAGAGTGGAACGGCGTGAAATACGCGATCAGCACCACGAACGGAACCAGCGCCCTCCATACAGCCCTGTCCGGCCTCGGTATCGGGCCGGGAGATGAAGTTATCGTACCCAGTTATACATTCATTGCGTCTTCCTTTTCCATAGTCCAGGCAGGCGCAATCCCGCGTTTCGCAGATGTCAACCGGGAGGATCACTGCATCAGCGTGGAATCGGCAAAAAAACTGATTAACGAACGCACCAGGGCCATCATGGTGGTTCATCTTTATGGAAATGTGGCGGATATGGACCCCATCCTGGCGCTGGCGAAAAAGCACAACCTGTTCGTGATCGAGGACAATGCGGAGGCTTACGGCGGGGAATACAAAGGCAAGAAAACCGGCAGTCTGGGACATGTCGGCGCGTGCAGCTTCTGCCAGAACAAAACCTTCACAACGGGCGGCGAGGGCGGAATGGTTACCACGGATGATGAGGAAGTTGCCTGGCGTTGCCGCAGCTTCCGGGACCATGGATACGATGTCAAAGAGCGCCTGCGGCTGCTGGAACTGGAGCAGAAACTTCCGTACATCCATACCCGGCTCGGTTGGAACTACCGGATGACCGAAATGCAGTCTGTCATCGGCCTGTGCGAGCTGGACCGCATCGACTCCTGGAATATGCCGCGACGACGGCGGAACGCGCAGATTCTCATGGATGCCCTCCGCGATGTTCCGCAAATCCTTTATTTGCCGGTGGATACACCCGAACGACGGAACGGCTGGTATGTGTTCCCGATCACGCTCAAAATGGAGCGGATGAAATGCGATATCCAGGAGTTCCTGGAAGCGTTAGGGGCGGAAGGCGCTCCCTGCTGGAGGGTGTTCTGGCCGCAGTGCCACACCGAACAGGCGTATCGTCAACACAACGGATTCGGGAACACCGGATTCCCGTTTAGAAGCAAGGAATACACTAATCCCGCTTCGGTGGATTACGCCACTGTGGAAGTCCCGAACGCGGAATGGCATCAGGATCGAACGTTCATCACCTTTATTTTCCCGACTTACGAAGAGTCACATATACAGGGAATCGCGAAAGCGATTCGCAAAGTGATCGCTGCTTATGCGAAATAGGCGATGGACAAGCCGCATGGAAGAAGTGAAATGAGTCAATATGAAGTCGGTTTTTCTGTGATCGAATTCACTCCGCCGGTCGGCACGCCGATCGGGGGGAACTTCCGCGCGGATTACGCCTCCCGTGGGATTATTGAGCCGCTGCTGGCAAATGCCATGGTGGTGCGCGATGAAAACAGCGCCGTTGCCATGGTTTCCGCCGACCTGCTGACCGTCCCGGAAAGTATGATGGAGGAGATCCGGCAAAGGGTTTCCCAGCGATGTCCTTTGCCAAGTGAGAATATCCTCATCGCGGCGACCCACACCCACAGCGGCCCCGCTACGCTGGAACTGACAGACGGTAATCTTGCTTCGGAAGAAATTCTTCAGAGTATTACCCAGTCCATCGCCGATGCCGTTGCGAACGCCTACCGGGCAATGGAACCCGCCATTATTCGTCTCTCGCGATTTACGGAAGAATCCCTCGTATTCAATCGCCGATTACGGATGAAAGACGGCTCGGTGCGCATGAACTGGGAGAAGCTGAACCCATCCGACATCGACGGCCCCCTTGGCCCGACCGACCCGGAAGGATTTATGGTTTCCGTATCGAATAACGGGCGGTTGCGGGGCTTGTTGATTAACTATGCCCTCCATCCGGCGGTCCTGGCCGGAGAGAACTGGAACTTGGGACCGGATTGGCCGGGATTCCTCCGTGAGGCTCTCGCGCGATACGTCGGCGGAGATATCCCCATACTCTACTTCAACGGAACGCAGGGAAATATCAATCACGTGGATGCCTGGGATCCGCTGCAGGGTCGCGGACTGAAAGAGGCTCAGCGAATCGGGTATGTGCTGGCAACAGCGGCGGTTTCTTCCTCATTTAACATGCAGAGAATTGACGGTCCGGTGGGGGTTTCCAGTGAGGATCTTCTTGTGAATCGTCGCCGGATTTCCACCCAGGCGGTCGCCGAGGCGGAAAAACGACTGGCCGCTTTGGGAACCCTGACCGTGCAGGGACAGGAGGATGGAATGCCGGCCTGGTTTTTTGATAAAGAGCTCGTGGAACACGCGAAACGGCAGAACGAACCGGTTTCCCTGGAGGTGCAGACAATCCGAATCGGTGATATCGGTTTGGTCGGGTTCCCCGGTGAGTTCTTCGTGGAATACGGACTGGAACTGAAACGGCATTCGCCGGCTGAATTCACCATTCCCCTGGGGCTTGCCAATGGTGAGGTCGGATATGTCCCCACTCCCGAAGCCCTGGAACAGGGCGGGTATGAAGGGATGACTTGGCGATACAACCAGTTGGAGGCAGATGCCGGTGAGAAAGTTGTCCATTCGGCCATTCGACAAATGGAAAGACTTTTCGAGAGAGGACGAGTTGTTCCGAAAGTGGCCGAAATCATGGACATCCCGCGACGCGAATACAAAGTCGGCGCATAAGTCCGTCTGATTCTTTTGTCCTTTTCGTCCTTGCGGTATCATCTTTCAAGAATCCAACGACAAATTCCAGGAGTCGTTCACTATGAAAACAAAATGGGGCGTTTTGGGGGCGGGCGGTATTGCACGTCGAAGAACAATCCCCGAAGGGATCCTGCGTGCATGGAACGCCGAGCTCGTGGCGGTGTATGACATCAATCCGGCGGCAAACCAGGCCGTGGCAAAAGAATTCGGCGCAACAGCCTGTGCCGGCGAAGAGGAATTGCTCAAAAGCGATTGCGACATTGTCTATGTTGCAACACCGGCCGATCAACATTATGCGCAGGTCGAACGCGCTGCTAAAGCGGGCAAACATATCCTCTGCGAAAAGCCCCTGGGAATGACCGTCCAGGAAGCCGAACAGATGGTTCTCCTGTGTCGTGATCGCGGCGTGAAGCTGGGCGTCGGCTTCATGATGCGCTTTCATGCTTACCACCAAGCCGCACTGAAAATGATCCGGGAGGGAGAACTGGGAACGCCGGTTCTGGGTCGCGCTCAACTTTCATGCTGGTATCCACCGATTGAGGGAGCCTGGCGTCAGGACCCGGCGAAAGGTGGCGGCGGAAGCCTCATGGACATGGGCGGCCATTGCATTGACCTGCTGGAAATGTTCCTTGGACCTGCACGAAAAGTATCCTGCCTCATCGGCAATCTCGTCCATGGATACGCCAGCGAGGATACGGCGGTCGTCCTGCTTGAGTTCGAATCCGGCGCGAAAGGAATTGTCGATAACCTGTTCAATGTGCCGGATGCCGCTTCCCGCAATCGCCTTGAACTGTATGGCTCTCGTGGAAGCATTCTCGCTGAGGGAACCATCGGCCAGGGCGAGGCGGGCGATATGGTCGCTTACATCGAAGGGGAAGACAAAGGCTATGAGGCCCAACAGGAACGCGCGCAAAGCGGCACGCAGCGCATCGCTCCGCCTCCGGTCAACATGTACCGCGCGGAGGTCGAGGCATTTGCGCAGGCTGTCCTCGACAATACCGATCCACCCGTGGACGGCGAAATCGGTCTATGGAGCCAGCGCGTCCTGTTTGCTTGCTACCAGTCTGCCGGAACAGGAAACACTATCTCTCTCGGCGGATAGAGCAATATCAACGGGCTTGTGGATCGGCACGGAGAGGAAGTTATCCCAAAACTCTTTAAGCGTCTCAGGGACATTCCTTTACCCAAGGTAAGCCCGGGGGAGCATAAGCCGCCCGTCCACGATATGGCGACGGTTTATGATGTGACTGAAGAGGTTACAGGGGACAATATTCGGGCGCGGCTTTTACTGTATTTTCAGAAAGAATCGCCGCCGCCAGTAGTTCGATAAAAGCGGGATTGTCGTTAACACAGGGGAGATAAAAGACATTCGAAATGTGGAATCGCGAGAACACTCGTCTTGCGAAGAGTAACGTCTCTTCATTATCCGCAAAAAAACCGAACGGGAAGTAGATGAACTCCTTTATGCCTTTATCCCGCATTTCGAGTATCGCTGTCTCCAGGGAGGGTGAGGTCCACTCACCGCCACGGCGGTGGTTAAGCCAGCCGATGGAACGGCTATCGAAATGGGGGTGCAGTCTCGCAAGCAGTAGTTTCCCCAACGCATTCATGTCCGCAAATCCGGTATCTCGAATTCCCGGCGCCGGTGAGACCACCGTTCCATGTGCGCCCAGCAGCAAGCCTCGCCCTGTCGTACCGGTGAGATCCAAACCACGCTGTATTATTGAACCAGTTACATATTCCACCATGACATCCGCGAGTTTGTCTATGTAAAGAATCGGATCAATCCGTTTCACACGGTCCGGTACTCCCCCACATTTCTCACGAAATGCCTCCAGGTCTTCGTCGCAAAGGCCGGAGGTAAAATCGGAACGCGGGACATACATGGGAATGATTATAACTCGATCGACACCGGCCCCGAGAATGATATGCAGCATCTCCGGCAGGGACAACGGACTGAATTGCCGCGCAACATGAACATGCCATTCCACGGAGGGGCATTGCTCCTCCAGGGATAACTGGAGAGATATTCCCTGCCTCATCGTGATTTCGTTTAAAGCCGATTCGTAGCCGTGCTTGCGCCACGACAGGTATCGCGAACAAGCACGGCATGCGGCTATCACCGGAACCGCGTAATCGGGAATCGGCGCGACTTTCTGGGTGATTCGCTTCAGAATCCTCCTGGAATAGTCGTAGTGAACCGCGAGGGAGTTCTCCTCCGGCTCGCCATACGTAACCAATATGACATCGACTTGTCCGGACATGGTTCAAGCCAGATAGGATAGTACCTTCAGGGCGGTGTTTTTGCCGTTGCGGATACAGTCGTTCACCGATACGCCATCAATATAATTCCCGGTAAGGAACAACCCCGGAATCTGCGCGCAAGCGTCAAACAGATTCCGCGTATTGTTGACATGGCCCAGGGGATACTGTGGGATGGCGCGGGGGTAACGAAATATCTTCTCTGATGTAAATGGGGCTTGCGCGCCGACTGTCGTATGCAGGTCGGCTATCACCTGCGCGCGAAGATCGGTATCGGAAAGATCATACCCTCCGGGATCAAGACCGCCGCCGACATAAATAATAAAACAGTGGTACTCGACCGGCGCGCGATGACTGAAAATACTCGAACTCCAGATTGTGCCCAGTATGCGCGGGCCTTGCTTGCGGGGAACCAGGTAGCCGAATCCATCACAGGGGTGTTGGACCCGGCTCTTCGGAGTCCCCAAGCCGTAGACGGATAATCGGTTATAGGGCAGCGCCTCCAGAGCGCCGCAGACCTGTGGAAAATATGGGCGAAGCAATTCGGGCAATGCGTAGCCGGGGACCGCAAGGACTAAAGCGTCAAACCGGGTAGGGATCTCCCCGGATTCCGCCGTCCGAACTCCGAATACTTTGTCGCCGAAAAAGAATTCCTTTACGGTTGCACGAAAATGGAGGCGATTGGGAAAGCGTTCGGCGATTTTCTCAGGCAGCGATCCCAGTCCATTACGGAATGAGCAGAGATTTCTGGAGCGTTGCTTTTCACTCTTTTGCGAAGGACCTTTCTTCTTGTTCCCGCCCAAAATCCTGCGAACACCGCCGACCATGATACTGCCGTACTCACGTTCGAGATCGTACAGGATTGGGAATATTGCCTGCAAACTGAGCTGTTCGGGGTCTCCCGCATACACGCCGGAGACAAACGGCGTGACAACATGATCCAATAATTCCTCGCCGAATCGGCGTCGAATAAATGCAGCAATGCTCTCATCCTCCGGCGAGCGATTGCCTTGAATGAACGGCTCTTTCAGGATACGCCATTTAGCGGATTGAGAAAGAATGCTCGTACTAATCAACCCGATCGGACCTGTCGGGACCTCATGGAGACGCCCGTTCAGAAATATGTAACGGGACTTTGTGCGAAGCGGCTGTTTTTCGAGTTCCCCGGTTATCCCAAGCGAATCACATAATTCGAGGGTCGCCGGGGTATTGTCCAATAAAGAGTTCGGCCCGGCTTCAAACAGGAATCCGTTTTCGCGGACGCTGTGAATCGAGCCTCCAACGCGGTCGGATTGTTCGAATATCGTCACATCATGCCCGGCCTGTGCGATCCAGTGGGCGGCGCTAAGGCCTGAAATACCGGCTCCAATGACAGCGATGCGTTTCATAGTGTGTGCGAGTACGTGGGCCTTTCTTTTGTTTCGGGGCGCGTCCGGGTCAAGTATGTGTCGAATGTCATGGCGATCGGGCGGACAAGGATCTGACCCAGCGCGGTTACTCGAATTTCGTCCGAAAACTCGGTCTCCAGTAGGCCATCTTGAACATAGGGAGCGAGAAGAACAATTTCCTTGTGAAAATAAGTCAAAAAGTCCTGATTCCAGGTTTGGCGGAATCGCGTAAAATCGATATGCAGATTGCACATCAGTTCCATGATGACCCAACGACGGATGCGATCATCGATTGTGAGTTCGATGCCGCGCTCAACGGGAAGAATCCGATCGTTTAATAGTTGTTCGTATTTTTTCAGGTTTTTTGTATTTTGCACATAGGGGGCGGGAAGGCTGCTGATGGCGGAGACGCCGAACGCATAGAGGTCCGTACCGGCTCGTGTAGTGAATCCCATAAAATTGCGCTGCAAGGTTCCCTGACGCTGAGCTGTTGCCAGTTCGTCGTTTTCTTTTGAAAAATGATCCAGGCCGATATAGACATAGCCATTCTGCGTAAGTCGTTCGATTGCGGAGCGAAGGATCGCGAAGCGTTCATCGCCGGACGGAAGAGTACCGGGATCGATCCGGCGCTGATAGGGCATTTTGGAGGGTAGATAACCGTAGGTGTAAAAGGCAATGCGATCCGGCCCAATGCGGATGATTTCGGAGAGTGTGTGGTCAACTGACTGGGCGGTCTGGTGAGGGAGGCCGCAAACAAGGTCGATATTGATGCTGTCGAAGCCGATTTGTCGGCAGAGACGGACAAAGTCGGCTGTCTGCTCCACAGTCTGGATGCGTCCGATGGCTTCCTGTACCTGTGGCGAGAAATCCTGGACGCCGAAGGAAATTCGGTTGAAACCGAATTCGCGCAGGACGTGGAGATGTTCCTCCGTAGTAATTCTTACATCTACCTCAATGGATCGTTCGGCATCGGGCGCAATGGAAAACCGTTTTGCAATGTCAACGAATAATTTCTGTAGCTGTGACGGTGTCAAATGTGTGGGAGTCCCGCCGCCGAGATGTAACTGAATTACGGTGCGGTCAGGACGGAGGAGGGGGGCGATCAAATCCATCTCCATGGCGAGGAGATCGACATAGCGCCCCGTTACTTCGTGCCTCGGTGTGACAATAACATTGCAGCCGCAGTAGTAGCAGCGTTTCGGACAGAACGGAAGATGAAAGTACAGGGAAAGAGAAGCCGGGGACCGGACGCAGTTTGTTTCGGCTATATGTCGCCGATAGTTCTCCGGGCCGATGGATTCGGTCCATTCCGGAGCCGTGGGATAGCTAGTATATCGTGGCCCGCGCAATGTGTATTTGCGGAGGAGATCGGTATGGATGTCGGAGAATGTAACAGGATCAGCCATATCTGTAGTTTCGAACTGTTTCGACAAATGCGTGGACATTTTCAACGGAGGTATTCGGGAGAATCCCGTGTCCCAGGTTCGCGATGTGGCCGGTGCATCGGCTAAACTCGGCAATCATCCTTCTTGTAAGATCGGCTACCGTTTCCGGGGGCGCAAACAGAGCGCAGGGATCAAGATTGCCCTGTACGGCACACCGGCCGTGCAGGGCGTCGTACGCATCGCGAAGGTTCGTACGCCAATCCACGCTCAGAACGTCAATGTGGGATTCGGCTATAACCGGGAGGTACGGAGCGCAGCCGTTTACATACAGAATGACCGGGTGGCCTTCTTTCCGAACGGCCTCCGCGATAATTTTCTGATAAGGCTGGGCGAATTCGCGGTAGTCGGAGGGGGTCAATATCCCGGCCCAGGTGTCGAATACCTGAACGATATCCGCACCCGCGTCGATTTGAATCCGGATATAACCGAGGACGGTTTCCGTGATGATTTCCAGGATGCGTTTGAGCAGATTCGGGTTTTGAAAGCGGATATCCTTAATCCGGATAAAGTTCTTGCTCATGCTTCCTTCCACCGCGTAGGCAGCCATGGTGAAGGGTGCGCCGATGAAACCCAGGATGGGAACATCGGGACCGACCTGCGCCCGGATTCGCCGGATGGTGTCAAATACGGGCGGGGCCTCGTCGAATGTGGCCTTGTGGATGTCCGCGAGAATCTCCTCGGAGCGTAACGGCGGTTGGACCTCCGGTCCGGTCTCGGTAAACAGCACAGAGAATCCCATGTTTTCCAGCGGGATCAGAATGTCATTGAACACGATGATCCCGTCCACATCGAAAATCCTGCAGGGTTGAAGGGAGACCTCTGCGGCGAGATCCGGTGTTCTGCAGAGGTCACTGAATGAATGATGCTGTTTGATCGCCCGGTACTCCGGAAGATACCGTCCGGCCTGGCGCATGAGCCATACGGGGGGACGGTCCACCGGCTCTCGGCGAATCGCCCGCAGAAAACGTTCTCGTTTGGTCAGGGATGTCAGCACAGGAACGACTCTCTTGTTCTCCCTCTCCAGTCGGCAGAGAGGATCGGGGTGAGGGAGGATTGACCCTCTAAATTTACATTTCCAGCCTATTCACATAGGCTACCATTTTCGTGGCCTTTTCAACAGATTTCCGCAATCCGGGGGCGATGGAAGAAATGTCCCGCCCTCCCAATACATGGGAGACTACCGGGATTCCGAGACGCGGCGGGATATGACGAAGCGCGGTGCCGGGTGCTGAAAGTTACTCCGTAAAGTAACCGAAGGCACATGGACAACAACGAGAAAAACCGGCGGCCCGATTCGCCGGTATATCGCGACCACGACGTGGATTGGGGATAGCAAAGGACGTTTCAGGCAACCACACCGGGTTGCACTTACACGGGGATATTTCCCTGGCCTGCTTCTACGGGACAGGCCCATGTGCCTGCCTTCATCCGCCTTTTCTCTCCGGTTCGGGTGAGGGCAAGAAAAAGGGGCCAGCGATGCGAAGAAATCAGGGGACCGGCTGGCCCTGACCGGCCTGAACGCGATGACGCATGGCGTTGTGCTCTTCAAGAGTCCTCGAAAACTCCGTCTTTCCGTCCCCCGTCGCCATGAAGTATAAATAATCGGTTTTCGCGGGAGCCATCGCCGCGAACAGTGAGGCCCGACCGGGATTGCAGATCGGCCCCGGAGGCAACCCCTTATTCAGAAATGTGTTGTAAGGGTCTTCGATCAGTTTGTCTTCCGGCGTGAGAGGACGAGTCCAGTCACCGAGGATATAGTGAATGGTCGCGTCCGATTGAAGCGGCATTCCGTGTTTGAGCCGATTGCGAAACACGGACGCCACGAGGGGCCGATCCTCATCGCGTTTAGCCTCCCGTTCCACCAGGGAAGCCAACGTAACCATGGCGGGAACGCTGCCATCCTCTTCCAGGAGCCACCACCGTTCCGTTTCGGGAACTTGTTCAAGCAGTTCGTTATATACCTGGTTGAACCGTCGCATCAATCGGTCGCGGACCCGCTCCGGTTCGGCATTCTTTTCCATGAAATAGGTGTCGGGGAACAGAAATCCCTCGGAACCGGGAGCAGTAGCCCGCTTGCCGGATTTCAATCCGGTATCCTGGTAAACCTCACCGTAACCGGCTACCCGAAGGAAATCCGCTGCCTTGCAAATCTGGTTTTCTTCCAGGATCTGCGCGACCTGGTTGATGGTGATTCCTTCGGGCAATACAAAACGATGCAGATAAATGTCCCCTCGGCCGATCATTTCTACGATCTCAAGCGGACTGGATGCGCCGCTGATCCGGTATTCACCGGCCTTCAGCGATCCTCCAAAACCCTGCAAATCGGCCATAATCAGAAAGAATGTCGTGTCTTTCAAAACGCCCTTGTCTTTGAGGAGATCGGCGATCTGCTCGGCAGTCATGCCTTTCTCGATGTCGATCAGGAATTCCTGCTCCGCCGTGCCCCAAGGGCGGTTCCACTCACTCCAATAACTATAAATGACCGCGCCGACGATTCCGATCACGACAAGTCCGATCACTAAGCACAGGATCAAAATGGTCTTTCCGGACATAACGACCCCCTTTTCCGTTGAGAATTGTCCTTTTGGGGAGAGCAGAACGATTCTCGCGGGGAGATAGTATCGGTCTGTCTCGCCTGCTCTCGATTTGTGGTCAGGATTCTACCATACATCATCCCCATAGTGGAGCGAAATGGAACCGGATTCTCGATTCCTCCAGACAATCATTCAAATCGATACACAGCATATCGGTCGCCGAAGGCCCGGTCCGTCTCGAACAGGAATCGGAATCCGCTGTCCGGTTCGTCCGGGCGGATGTGCAGATATAAATCGTCCCAGGTCGGATGGACAACCAGAAACCCGCTCCCTTTGTTGTTAATCCAATCCCGGATATCTATTCCGCCGGTCTGACGAAGTCTCGACATGGCGGGATCGGTTAATCCCACCAGGTCTGCAACCGGCATCTCCGTGAAATATCCGAGGACGCCGACATCATGCGCCGCGACAATGTCACCGGGTTTCGAGAGGCTGTTGAGCCGTTTCGCCAACGGGATCAGGACGTTTCCGACGGATCGCACACAGTCTGCATAAACCGTCCGGCTTCCGATGTAAGTCATAACGGACCCGAACAACAGGGAGATCATCAACAGGGTCAGCGCGGCCCGGCGCATTCGGAGACTGCGCATCCCGAAACGGATGGAGTCAATTCCCCACGCAACGGCCAGGAAAATCCACGGAAGCAGAATGTGCTGATACCGAAAATCCAAATGCGCCGTCGATGACGGCAGGCAGGCAATGTACGCACCATAATAAAGCAAGAAGAACGCTGTGAGCGACATAAAAAAACCCTGGGGAAGCCGTGCTTTTCGCGCGGC
>JAKPRU010000924.1 GCA_029557025.1 Candidatus Omnitrophota bacterium
TGCACGGCTTGTTTTTGGAGCGCCGCGATTTTCTCCGACTTCTCGCGAATGATTTTCAGGTCGATATCACAGAGCGTTTTGATGATTGCGCCCTGTTCGATCGCATCCTCGGCGACCTGCATTCCGCGATTGTGAGCGCCGACCAGGGCCAGCAGTACGCGCTCATTGGCTCCAAGCGCGCGGGGATTCAGGTTCACCAGCCCGGCCGCTGCAACGGCGGAGAATCCGGCTTTCTTGATAAAGGCTCGTCGGTTTTCCAGTGTCATGAGAGTGTCACCCACCGTGATTATGTGAGGGGGGCTTGCACAGTGAATCTGTCACCCCCTTCCGTCCCCCTGCGAGAGGGAGACGCGTTTTGATCCGATCCCGTATTGGGGGAGGGAAAGGGCTGCGAGGTTCTCCCTTGCGGTCTCGTCGTGGGACGGACGCTTCCGGAAGCCCACACTTCTGCCCGAGAGAACCTCCCGTGTCTACGATAGCAGAAGGAGGGGGAGGAGGAAAGAAGTTCTCTCGACAATCCGACGGGAGGGCAGAACGCACAGGGCGGGGTGAACGACCCGGATTGTCCCGTCGGGGCGTTGTTGGACCTCGACTTTCGCTTGCGCGAAATGATCCCCCCCGTGGGCGGGGGCCAGTTGGAACGTTTCGTTGTTGTAGCGATCTGTGTCTCCCTCTTCCACGGTCTCAGCCGCCCTTGAAGATCTTAATGACCGCGCTGAGGAGATCGCGGCAGATCAGGTCAGGGGTTTTGCCGGTGACTGCGACCCGCTTGACCGTGCGAAATCCGCGTCCCGACCGAACGAGACAGAACTTGCACCCCACCTCGTCGGCTGCCTCCATGTCCGACTCCTCATCGCCGACATAATAAGTCTCCGCCAGGTTGACACCGCGTTCACGGGCCAGTTTCCGCAGGAGGCCCGCCTTGATTTTCGCGCTGGGAGTCGCCGGGCCATCGGGGAGAGTTGCGGTTACAAACTCCCCCAAGTCGACTTCCTCAAACTCCTGTCGGACGATCTCCACGAGGCGGGCATGGACCACCTTCAGATCGGCCTCCGTCATTTTCCCTTCCCCAACAAGCGGCTCATGCACAATCACGTACGGTTTTACCCTGCACTGCGCCAGCTCGTAAAACGCCTGTGCGGAAAACGGCAATACCAGCACTTCTTCGGGTTTC
Source organism: Candidatus Omnitrophota bacterium (assembly GCA_029557025.1). GTDB lineage: Bacteria > Hinthialibacterota > Hinthialibacteria > Hinthialibacterales > JAKPRU01 > JAKPRU01. The sequence goes on from JAKPRU010000924.1 coordinate 1,175, forward strand.
TTGATTCCGTCGGGATTGACCGCGGTAATCACACCGTCCCGATCAAGCAGGACGGATCGATCCGTTTTCGACATGGAACATCCCTCCGCATTCGCGCGCAGCCGCCAGTTCTCGATGGTCTGTCGCGGTCACCAGCAGCTGGTAGTTCTCTGGAATTCTTGTCCAGAAACGGCCTCGCCGTTCCCGGTCCATTTCATATATCACATCGTCCACCAATAGAACAGGCGGTTCCCCGCATTCTTCCGCCAGGAGTTGCGCCTCCGACAGGCGCAAAGCCAGCGCGGACGTACGACGCTGGCCCTGCGAGCCGAATACCGCAACCGACCGACCATCCAGCGTGATTGTAATATCGTCCCGGTGTGGACCGTACTCGGTCGATCCCCGCTCCACATCGGAATGCCGGTGGGTGCGCAGCAGGTCCAGGATGGAGTCTGCAATCTCTGTGGGCAAGACTCCTTCCGAGCGGCTATCATACCCGATCTCCACGCTTTCCTGTTCCGCCAAGCCGTGATAATGCTCGCGAAGAATCGGCCCAAGTTTCCCGATGGCTACCCGACGCGCGGCGGCGATTTGGCCGCCAAGATCCGCAACGGAGCGGTCCCAGACTTCGAGTTGCGGGATTTCGGAATGCATTCCATTCGCTTTGAGAGAACGCAGAACCTGGTTTCGCTGTCGCAACGCTCGCCGGTATTGCTGCAAGAGCCGAAGATACCCGGCCTGCATTTGCGCGATGGTCATATCGAGAAACCTCCGCCGGTGTTCAGGGCTGCCTTGTATGATCTCCAGGTCCTCCGGCGCAAACAGGGCTACACGCACCATCCCGTAAAGGTCCCCCACGCGAGCCAGCGGCTGCCCGTCGTGTTTCAGGAGCCTCTTGCCCGGCTCGATACCGCATTCCACCAAGTGCGAGGTTGTGGGACCTGTGATCTCTCCGCGAATGTAGGCAGTCGATTCACCCCATTGGATCAACTCCTGGTCCCGCCGGGTCCGGTGCGAGGATGCGGTGGCAAGATAATGGACACCTTCCAGAATGTTCGTCTTACCCTGAGCGTTTTGGCCAGTGAAAACAGTCAGCCCCGGTCGCAGCTCCAGCGCCGCCGAGGCGATATTCCGCCAATGGATTAGTCGTAAATGGGTCAGGATCATGACACCGAATTGTAAGGACTTTTTTGAATTCGGGCCAGGTAGAGTGACGCTGATAACTCCTGCAAATTCAACCCCCTCTGTACCCCCCCCCATCTTCGGGGGAGAGGGCTGCGAGCATATTCGCGGTCGTAGGACAGTCTCAGGCGGAACGGAGAACGGCGGAATTCCACAGGGTTCCTGGTCTCATTTTGCGGGACGTTTTAGTATCTTCAGGTAATCCTGATTCGTTTTCTTAGAATCCGAGGCTGAAAAGGTAAGTGATAGCCGATGAGTGATACCGCTGTGTTACGTCCAGGCAAGTTGTCCGAATTTCTTCCCGTGGCGAAGGCTGTCATTCCCGCTGCCGGTCTGGGAACGCGGTTTCTTCCCGCCACAAAAGTGCAGCCGAAAGAGATGCTTCCCATTATCGACACACCGACTATCCAGTTTGTGGTCCAGGAAGTGGTCGATGCCGGAATTACCGATATTCTGATTATCACCGGTAAAGGCAAACGGTCCATTGAAGATCATTTCGACCGCTCCTGGGAATTGGAGGAGGCTCTGGCCAAGAACGGCCATGAGGATTTACTCCAGCAGATGCGGGATATATCGAACATGGCGAACATCCATTATATCCGTCAGAAGGAATTTGTCGGGCTTGGCGATGCGATTTATTACTCCAAGCAGCACGTTGCCGGCGAGCCGTTCGCTGTTTTACTGGGGGATACGATTGTCGATACGCCGGGAGTCACCGCCACCCGGCAATTGATGGACTTCTACCAAGTCTGGCGATGCCCGGTGATTGCGGTGGAGGAGGTGCATCGGGATAAAGTCTCCCGCTACGGTGTGATTCAGGGAAAACAGATCGACGACCGGACCTATATTATTGAGGACCTGATTGAAAAACCCACTCCCGAGGAAGCCCCATCCACGCTGGCAATCGGCGGGCGGTATGTGTTAACTCCATCCATATTTGAGTTTATCGAACGGACACCGAAGGGGAAAGGCGGCGAGATCCAGATTACCGATGCTCTTCGGATGCTGTGCAAACAGGAACGGTTGTATGCGTATCGCTTTGACGGCAAGCGCCATGATATCGGCAACCGCCTGGATTACATGAAATCCAGTGTCGAGTTTGCGATTCGCAGAAAAGATATAGGGGAAGAGTTTCGGGAGTTTATTCTTGAATTGGCGGAGACACTGAGGAAGGAAGTGGGTTCATAAGTTAAGTGGAATCAATCCACTCTGTATCTCTCCCAATGTCAGGGAGAAAAGTACGTTTTCCAGAGTATCGATGCCTTGGCTTGGTACGGCGGGGCGAACGATCCTCCGCTGCAACAGGAACGAGTGGAGGCGTTTCGGACCACCTGGCTGCGTATGGGTGGCCGAATCGCCACGGCAGAGTTTTGCTCGGAATAACAAAAAAAAGACGGACCTGCTGTGTGGCGTCAGAATCCCCCGCCGAAGAAGGGGGCGTCG
>JAKPRU010000938.1 GCA_029557025.1 Candidatus Omnitrophota bacterium
CAACCCCCACCTGACCTCCCTCGATCTTCGGGTGAGGAACCTCTGCCTCAAAGTTTGGAGGAGACACAGAGGGGGTTATGCTCGTTGATCGCACAAGACAACAGGCTGGAAGACTGTGCCACTGAGACTCCCTCACCCCAACCCGCTTCCGGGGGACGAGGGAATAGCGTTGCGGATACTGAAGAAGTGGCGGGCAATGCCCCGGATCGTTTTGAAGAAGGGGACTTTCGAACCGCGCTTCTCCTGGCAACTGCCGCCTTTGCTCTGTTCTGGTTTTTCCGTGCCGCAGAAATGACCGGCGGCGACAGCGATCAATGGTATCGTGAAATCGAAGGCGGAATCTGGCTGCGCAAGCGGCAGATGTTTTCCTTCGGCGCGATGCAATTGACTTACACAATCACGCACCGGCTGTGGGGCTGGGACGGGCGTTGGGCGATCAACCTGGTTTCCTGCCTGGCCGGTTTTGCCTTTGTGTATTGGGCATGGCGATTCGTGGGAGCCGGAAGTCGCCGATGGATGGCCCTGGCGCTGATCGGTTCATCCGGATTCATGCAGCTGTTTTATGGGCATATTGAGACTTATGCTATGCCCACAGCCTGCCTGATGCTGTTCTTCCTGACCTGCCGACGGTATCTTGCCGGACAGGTCCGCGCCATCACAGTTGGCGCGGTGTTTTCGCTGGGCATTTTTTTTCATCTGATTTTCTGGTTTCTTTTCCCTGTTTTCATTCCATTACTCCTGCAAAGTCGCCATCGCAGACGGGATGCCCTGCAATTTTTTACGGGCTTGACCCCGGCGATTCTACTGACTTTGGTTTTGTTCCGATTCGATATCGGCAACGGCGAAATGGTGGGAGACCGGTTCATGTCTCTTTTCGCTATCCCGGAAAATGTGAAGCAGGGAGGTGTGAAGAAGCGCTATGCTCTGTTTTCGATGGACCACCTCTATGACTGGCTGTGGTTCGCCTGGAATAGTTCGCATCTCACAACCCTGATTGTGTTGGCAGGTGTGATCCTCCGGAGAATTCCCGGGAAATCCTGGTCCGTGGTACTGATTGTGTCCCTGGTTTGTTTCTTGATATTCACATTTATCTGGCATCCTGATCGCGGGCGAATGGACTGGGACCTGTTCAGTTTTACCGGGCTGCCCATGGCGCTTTTGGCGGTTGATATTCTGGAACAATGTCAAGTGCGATGGGTTCGGTTTGCTGTATGGGCGCTGATCGGCATCTCCGCGTTTCTACTTGGAGGAAAAGTAGTGGATGCCGCACGTCTCGGCCAACGGGGAGAAGGAACCATTCTGATTCATCTGCCGAATTCCCTTGAGGTGGATCTATGGACCATTATTCTGGACGGACATGCAAAAGGCGCTGAAATCCGTCATGTGCTCGAAGGCTCCCATGAGGTGTCTGTTTACTATGAGTCGAATGGCAAAGCGGCAAAGTATTCGGAACGAATTGAGGTCGAACCGGGAGGGGTATACGAAGTTTATGTGCCGCAAGAGGATTCGATGGAGGAAGAGCCGTAAAGTCTCATTGGCTGGGCTGGGCGCTTCGGATATCCGCGTGAAGGTCGTAAATCCCGCCGGAGCTGAAAAATGCGATTGTCTCATTGCGAACAGGAACACGCTGGCCGTTCAAGATGGCCTCTTCCACAACACTATCGGCAGGCAGTCGCAAATGAAAATGGACCTGTATCGGGTGATCCAGCTCGGGAATGGTGATCGAGCCGAAAAGGACGTCCCAGGAAAGGCGCTGCAAATAGAACGAAATTACCCCGAACTGGGAGGGTGCATCGGCGATGGAGACCGTACAGCCGGGATTTAGCCAGGAACGATGAATGCCCGCCGCCAGGTGCAGCTTGTTCTTCTGCTCCCAGAGAAGGCTTTGTCGAAACAGAAGGACATACCCTGCCGCCGTTTCCGCATCCGGCATTTCTCCATAGCCCTGCCGTATGTCGGGGGCAACTTGTTCCGGCCAGGTCTTGGTGCGCTGAGCGTGGTTGAGAAGCGCGTACAGGACCTCCGGCGACCGATCCCATCGTTCGAGAGTCATAAGACACCCTGCCACATCCGAAGAACGGGACAGGTCAATGCTTTGCGGTCGCGAACCCGGATCGATGAACAAATCTTCCTGTCTGTTCCTGTCGATCCAATTCAGGGTCGCGACCAATTCGGGCAAGTCTGAGAAGGTATCCAGCGGATAAATCGCATTGAGATTATCCAGGATTCCTGTGGTATCGGATGTGTCGGGGGATGAGGGGAGAAATCCTTTGTCGCTTACAAAGACTCTTCGGATCGACCTGGAGAGATCGCCGCGATAGCGGCGATACCGAAGTTCCCATCGACGAGTATCCTCTGTCTCGCCGATCCGCGCCGCGATTTCCCTCCCCAGATTCAGGGCTTGGATGGCCCAGAAATCATAGCCGTAATGGTATTCTTCGGATACGTTCCGAATAGTGGGCCTTCCGGGCAGGAGACCAAACCTGGAATCATTTCGAGGCGGAGAGGAGTAAAACCTTTCTTTTTCTTTTTCCCGATTCTCAACGATCCATTCGCAGGTCTTGGAAACGGTGGGATAAACGGAACGCAAGTATGGATCGCTTCGGCTGACCGTTCCCTCAAGCCAGAGCGCCCAAATGACCTGTCCGGCGCTATCCCATCCAGGCTCCGAATTGATCCATCCTCCGTCGGAATTCTGGCGATTCCGAAGAGCCTCCAGGCTTTCCCGTGCTGCCCATCCATACCCCGACAGGCTCAAGGCCGCGCTGATATACGCCTGTTCCCGAACAGAGGAAGAGAGGTTCCGTTTTTCTCCTTCTCCGGACAGGCAATCCCGCAAAAGGAACAATTGAGCAAGAGAGGCTCGGTAACAATCCACAACAGTTCGATCGGGGACCGAGATATAGACGCCCTGATCGAGCAAGAGATGCCAACCGGATCGAACCTGTTCCAAAAGCCCCTTTGGATCGAGTTGAGTGAAATCCACATTATCGGGAGTTTCCCACGGGACAAGCATCGTGATCGATCCCCGACCCGCCGGGGGAATAACCATCCGCAGAATGCCGGCCGATCCGCCGGATTTCCGCATGTCCGGACTTCCACATGCAACCTGGTACAGGGTCGACACTCGATCCTTGCCGGTAATCAGGGTAGTTCCCAGCTCCTCTACATCCGGCTGGCCTTCAAAAACCCAGATCGCATTGACGAACGCTTCCTGGTGAGGACTTTTCTCATTGGCAGCGCAGACAATGTCCACCCAATTGTCCGCATTCATGTCCTGTGCAAGAAACTGCACTGTGACCGGCTTGTCTTTTCCGGATATCTCCGCCGGGTCGATTTTAACGGGGTTGTCACCCTCGACCAGGAGATCGAGCAGGCGATTCCCCGGTTTTTCCCAATACCCTTCGCATAAACCGATTACCACAGTGTAGATCCGGTTCTGCTTACACGGGAAACGATACTGAATCGGTCTGCCGTACCAACCGATTGCCGCATCGTAAAATGCCGGATTCAATCCATCGGGAGCCGCGCTCCATTTGGGCAGCACACCATGCCATCCGACCTCCCCCAAGGTTGGCCTGTATGATTCCACGGAGATTTCCGAAACCGATACCGCCCAATCTTTCACCAGGTAAGCCCGAACGCCTTCGGAGTTCTCCAGGATCAATCCGCGTTCCGTTGATTTTGCACTTCCCGATCCGAACCGGACTGCACAAAAAACCTTTTGCGCCACAGGCTTGGGATTCAGAATCTCTACCTGGAAAACATCGCACGGACCCGCAAAGGTCTCTGCTGAAAATGCGGTTTTGCGAATCTGCAACTCTTCGCAGGTTCCCCGCGTACGAACGATGGGCAGAAAATCTTCCTCCAGGTCCTGACGCCAATCTCCGTCAAGCGTCGGTTGATGACCATTGACGGAAAGGATTCCAAACTCCAGCGGGCACTCATCGACCAACAAAGTCCCATCCGGCATGACTAGGGACTTTCGAATCCCATCTTTGATTCCAATGCAGGTGAGTGAATTCCGATTGGCGTAGCGGAAATCGACAATAGGAAGGTCCCCAGAGGCGGACTGGCTCCAGACTCCAAGGGAGAACAGAAACGAGAGATACAGCCCCCGTTCGATGACCGATGGCTGCGCAAACAACGTTCTTCTGTCCGGTTCGGGATATCGGTGGTTTACAGTGACTTCTTCAATTTGACGTTCGCAAAAAACCATCTCTCACTGTTTCAGAGACGGTCCGACGATCTGAACGAAACGAGATGCGATGCGCCTCGCCTCAGCAGAACGGTAACGTCAAACCCAATTCAGACTATACCAAAAGATAAGTCAAAGGACCAACCATGTCCCGATTGGGATGGAGATTTTGAAAGATTCGTCAGCTCGCGAATCGTGGATGAAATACGTACAGCCCCTTCAGCCTAATTGTCTTAGAGCAGTAGAGCCACGTTGAATAACTCTTTAAGAAAGATCGAGGATGGAAGGTCTTGTTTTCGGGACGGGCTTTTCGCGTGCCGGGTTCCAGCCCCTGAAATTCCAACATTGCACGCGACCGTAATACGCCAGGTTGATCGTCAGCACATACGGCCAAGTCAACCATCCGTTTGGGCGGCTGAGGTGTCTCCACACACGCCGGACAATTCGCCACGGACGATAAAACTCGCAGGTCACCCAGTCATGGCCCGCCTGCAATGCCTCCGCCGACATCCCGGCAGGCTGAAACACCGCATGATGAAAATCATAATGCGACCAGTCCTTGTCCAGGATTCGATCCGCCATGGCGGGATATTGCGCCGTGCCCGGTAGAGGAGTGAGGATCGAGGTCTGAATCAGGTCGATTTCCAGGTCATCCAGCATGGCCAATGTACCGGAGAACACTTCGGGGCCGTCCTGATCGAATCCGAATACAATCCCCGCTTCCACTCCGATTCCATGCGAATGGAATACGCGAATTCTTTCTTGATAATCGGCAGTCCGGTTGATCGTCTTGCCCATATCGTCGAGATTCCGATCGGAGAATGTCTCGATTCCGACGAATACCCCAATACACCCGGCCCGCGCCGCCAGTTTGACAAATTCGGGATCATCGGCCATGGAAAGAGAAACCTGTGTGATCCACCGTTTCTTGAGCGGAATCATCTCGCGAAACAGGCGGGTCGCATACTCGCGGTCGGCGATGAGATTATCATCGACGAACATGAAGGATTTTGTAGGAATGCGTCGGATTTCTTCAATGACTTTCTCCATGGGACGCTTCTTGTGAGTGTGCTGATTGAACGCGGACACGGAGCAGAAAGAGCAACGGTGGGGACAACCTCGCGTGGCCTGCACGGCATGATGGGTCGAATACCCCTTCCCTGGAAGCAAATAACGCGGGAGTTTTTTCAATGAAGAGAGATCGACCGGCTGATTTGAGCGATAGATCCCTCCCAGGCATCCATTCTGCGCATCCTCAACCACCTTGGGCCAGATTCCTTCCGCCTCTCCGGCGACCACGGCATCGCCATGTTGGAGCGCCTCGTCCGGGCAGAAAGTCGGGTGCATCCCGCCCAGGACCACCGGAATACCCAGTGTGCGGAAACGGGAGGCCAATTCGTAAGCGCGTGGGGCCAGTGCGGTCATGCAGGTGATCCCGACCAGATCAAATTTCTCATCCCAGGGGATGTTATCGATCTGCTCATCCACAATGCGGATCTCCGCGCCGGGAGGGGTTTCGGCGGCCACGCTGAGAAGGCTCAGCATCGAGAACCGAAAGGTCTTGCCGTTGAACAGGCGATTCCGACCGACTGTTTTCCAGTTTCCACTTGCCGGGGCGATCAACAGAATTTTCATGGTGTTCTCCTCTTTTCTGTTGAGAGATATATTGTATACATATCAACAGTCTATCCAAAAAAGAAAACCGAGCGATTGCCGGTTTTTTTTCGAGAAACGATCTACCGAGTTCGCAGCGCCTTTCGGATGCGCTCCAGGAACGTAATCAGCTGCATATTCTCTTTCTCCGAGAGTGTTCCCATGATTTCCTGAACTCGTGCAAAATAAGCCTGTTCCGCGCGATCCAGAACCGAGCGCCCTTTCGGGGTCAGGCGGACCCGATTGACCCGCCGATCCGTGGTGTCCATCACCCGCCGGACCAGCCCGGCCTGTTCCAGGCGATCTGTCAAACCCGTGATATTCGAGCGATTTACGAGTAGCATTCGGCCCAGGGCTGTCTGGTTGAGCTCGCCGTCATCGCTCTGGTATTTCAGGAGCATCAGAACATTGAACTGGGCATCGGTAATCCCGAACGGGCGCATGATCCGGTGACCCTCTTTGACCAGCAGGGAGCCGGTGAGTACAACGCTCAGCACAGCCGCATGAAGAGGGTTCTCGATAGGGCGTTGGAAACCTAATTCCTTCTGGAGACTCATTTTATCTTCCCAAACCTGCCGGGTCACAGGACCAAAAACCTGGGAAAATCCGGCGTCGATTTATGGTTCATATCTATATTGTTAACATATAAATATGTTTTGTCAAGCCCCCGGATCAGAATTTTCGAAAAAATCTTTGGGCGGGGGGAAAAAGGGAAGGCAGGATGGGACGGATGGGATGGATCCAAGTCGGCGGTGTCATTCGGCTCTTACCTCGGTCCTCTGCGTAAACGCGGAGGGAGAAAGAAGGGGTCTCCCGAAAGGAAAGGGGGCACAAGCCAGCTGTTCCGATGAAACGCAGGATAAGGCAACATCTGCGTTCCCGCACTCCAAGGACTACAATTTGAGCCTGCTTGTGTTAAATCCGCTCGGAAAGTGACCCATTTGTCGGGTTAATTGTTGCCCCACCCCAGATCCTTGTGACAATCTCCGACCCGCCCAGCGTGAATCGCCTTGTCCCCCCGCAATCTCCCCCCGCTTCCGCTTCCCCCTGTACCTTTCTTCACTTCCTCCTCCGTCTTTCCTATTCTCAATTTTTAATTCTTAATTCACCCCTCTCCTCAGCGATTGCACGATCTCCGCCAGTTCCTCGCGGATCTCATGGATCTGCGACACATAATCCGCGGAAACCAGGGTCGGTTCCGTTTCTTTCCTTGTTGGTTCGGGGTGATTGGCGGCCTCACGCTCCGCGCGGACTTGTGCAAGGCCACCCCGAAGTTTCCGTTCCGCGCCATCCAGCGTATATCCCTCGTTATATAGAAGGTGGATAATCTCATATAGCAGATCGAGATCGGCCCGCGTGTATTTGCGTTGGTTGCCGCCCACTCGTTTTGGATTCAGCCGAGAGAACTTTGTCTCCCAGTACCGAAGCACATGAGGTTCGATCCCCGTGTACTCGCTGACCTCGGAAATGGAATAGAAAATCTTGTTTGGAAGATCGGGCGGTGGGGATGTGATGGGCATGATCTTTTCCTTTTCGCGGACTCGCTGTGTATTCCCTCATCCCATCGGAATCGACGAATCGGCAGGGCCGTTTTCAGAGAAACAATAGGCCATGTCTGACTCCACGAATGTTCATACTACTTTAACATTCTGAAAAATAACATGATAGAGGCGCTTTGGTCAAGTAGTTTCCAGGAAAAAAGTTCCAAGAAACGTCAAAAGAGGGAGCAACGTCCATCCGAAGCCAAAACTCACAGCCCCATTCCCCTTTGAGAGCGCCTTCCTGTTCTGGTAAAAAGAGGCATTATGGATGTCAATATCCTCTGAAATAGCCACAATGGAGAACTTTTCAATGCCACCCAAACCCAAAGATTGCCCGAATCAGGAAGAAAACGAGAAGCGATGCACCTGCACTTATGAACCGTGCCCCCGAAAATATCTCTGCTGTGAGTGCGTGGCCTATCACCGTTCCCTCGGTCAACTGCCCGACTGCCTGCAAAGGTAATCTCTTGCGGCTTGAAAGCAAGGGGCGGGCCTGAGGATTCATCGCATGGTAACCGGCTGTTCTGTATGGTCTTACAGCGATATTTCCGACAGAGGTTTCGGTCTGTTCAAGCGTCGCATTTTCGCTGCCCTGGAGGAGTTCGGCTGGTCCACTCGTTTGGCCTTGGCGGAACTGCTCTCCCCCGGCGCTCAGGACAAATTGCGGGATGACCTCCTTGCCGATTCCTCTGATTTTCTTCTACTTATCAATCAAACATCCAACCATTTCTACCGCCAATACCTCAATCTCGATCCGCGTGAAGATCAACATCACCGCACCAAAATCCTCTGGTTCCTCGACGATCCCCGTTTTTACGTGAATCAGGAATTCGCTCCGGATGAAATTGTATGCCTGTTTGATGACACGTATTTTGAGGCCATGAAGGGGTTTAATCCCCGCAGATTACTGCACTTCCCACTCGCCGCCGACCTGTCCGAACCGGGCAAACCGGATGAAAAATACGCCTGTGAGGTGGCCTTTGTGGGCGGTCTTCAGGATCAGGCTTATCGAAGAAAGCAACTGCCTGAGGAAATGCAGCGTTACACAGAACGCCTGGTTGAAACAAAGCTGGCCACACCAACAAAGAGTTTCGACGATCTGACCGAGGAGATCCCCTACGCGCCGGGTAAGCGCATCCAGTTGGACCCTGCTGTTCGTCATTTTCTCTATTGGGAAGCCAACAACCGTCGTCGTCTGCGTCTTCTGGAGCAGTTGACGGAACTCGACTTACGCATTTACGGTAACGAGGACTGGCTTCCTCTCACGGAGAATTCTCCCTTGCGTGAGAGATTCCTTGGGCGAATTGACCCGGTAAAGGAACTTCCTTCCCTTTTCGCCTCCGCACAGGTCAATATCAATATCCACAGCGTTCAATGCTATGGCAGTTTAAACCAGCGGGATTTCAATGCGCCGGTCGCGGGCGGTTTTCTACTTTCAGACTGGGTTCCGGGAGCGGGACGCTACTTTCAACCTGAAAAAGAGGCGGCGTACTATTCGGGAATTGAGGACTTGCGCGCCAAAGTGCGCTATTATCTGGATCACCCGGCAAAACGCGAGGAGATCACCCGTGCAGGGCGGGAACGAGTTCTGCGCGATCACACATACAAGCGACGGGTGCATCAACTTCTGGAAACACTGGGACTGATGTAACCTATTCATTATTAAGAACATAAAGCGGTATTTGGAGGTCTTTTCGATGACAAAACAGTTTGTCTCTGTTTTCACGATTGCGATTCTGATTGTCGGAATGGCGGAGGGAGTTTGGACCGAGGAGGCCAAGCCGGAGAAATCTGAGGCTGAAAAGGTTGAGAACCCAGAGAAGACCGAAAGGTCCGATGAGAAGAAACCCGCGTTGCCGAAGTTGACCAAAGAGGAAATCGCCGACTTGGAGGGTATTGTTGTCGGAGTATCGCTGCTGACACGCACTCACCAGTTCTACCGGGATCTGGAAGCCGGACTGAAAGCCAGAGCCAAGTCATACAAAATCGAATTGCGCATCGACTCGGCGGAATTCGACCCCAACCGTCAGGCGGATCAACTGGACAACTATATCGTGCAGGGTGTGGATGCCATCCTGGTTTGCCCCTGTGACTCGCTGAGTATCGGCACAAGCATCGAGAAAATCAACAAGGCACAAATCCCTGTATTTACAGCAGATGTGGCAGCGAAGTCGGGCAAAGTTATCTGTCATATCGCCAGCGACAATGTGGCCGGCGGAAGGCTGGCTGCCAAGGCGATGGGAGAGGCGCTGGGAGAAACCGGCGGGGATATTGTTGTGATCGATCACCCGGCGGTCATGTCTGTAATCGACCGCATGAAAGGATTCGAAGAGGAAATCAAGAAGTATCCGAATGTGCGAATCGTGGGGCGAAATCCCGGGTGGGGAAAACGGGATGAGGCGATGCAGGTCATG
>JAKPRU010000943.1 GCA_029557025.1 Candidatus Omnitrophota bacterium
GTGCTGGGCGTTACACTGGTCAGCCCCATCGGCGGAGCGGATATGCCGGTTGTGATCGCGCTCCTTAACTCCTATTCCGGATTGGCCGCCTGCGCCACGGGTTTCGTTTTGAACAATAGTGTATTGATTGTCGCCGGTTCGCTGGTCGGCGCATCGGGAGTGATTCTGACAAACATCATGTGCAAGGCCATGAACCGTTCCGCCTGGCATGTTGTGTTCGGAACACTTGGCCCGAGCAGTTCCACTCCCTCTGCCGATGATGTCTACGCCGGAAAAGTGAAAGCGACTTCTCCCGAAGAGGTCGCCATGCTCTTTGACGGCGCGCGACGGGTTGTGATCGCTCCCGGATACGGCATGGCCGCTGCCCAATGCCAGCATGTCGTGCGGGACTTGGCTAACCTTCTGGAGGCGCGCGGAATTGAAGTGGAATTTGCCATTCATCCGGTAGCCGGACGAATGCCGGGACACATGAATGTCTTGCTCGCCGAGGCCGATATCCCTTATGACAAACTGAAAGAAATGGACGAGATCAATCCCACTTTCTCTCAGACCGATGTCGCCATCGTGATCGGCGCGAATGATGTCGTGAATCCGGTCGCCCGGACCGATCCCAACAGCCCCATCGCCGGAATGCCGATTCTGGATGTAGACAAAGCCCGCACCGTCGTTGTAATCAAACGCAGCCTCAGTCCGGGGTTCGCCGGTATCCCGAATCCTCTCTTCGCCGCCGATAATACCCTCATGCTGTTCGGCGACGGCAAAAAGGCCGTCCTCGAAACCATTGCCGCCATCAAAGCGGGATGAGGAATATTTGTCGGAACCTTGATTTGCTTGATTACAGGACTACCTTGATTTGCCGACCGTTTTCTTTGTCATGGTAATCTATCAATCTCACGAATCATGGTTCAGACATTGCTGCGCCTTTTTTTTCATCAGGGTAATCTCACAATCCCACGAATCATGGTTCAGACAATCTTCTTCTATCAATCTCGCGAATTAAGGTTCAGGCTGCCCTGTAAATCTCACGCCACCTTGTCCTACCATCCTATTATTATGCTCCCATATCCCCAGGAGGTCCCTCATGTCTATTCCCCGACGTACCTTTGTTCGATTGACCGGGCTGGGAACTCTCGCTGCCCTGTCCCATACCGCATCGTCCGACAGTCCGAATGACAAA
>JAKPRU010000959.1 GCA_029557025.1 Candidatus Omnitrophota bacterium
CCAGAATCCCAGTTCCCTGGACGTTCGAATACTCTCCAGCACCGGCTCCAGCCGCCCCCGCATCACCCTCCGATAGGTTTCATCCCGAAAGCACTTCAGATCAATGTTCAGCGCTCCCAGGTACGGCTGGGCGGTCTCCAGCGTCTCGCGGGTCATAAATCCGTTGGTCACAAACACATTCTCTATCCCGCGTTCCTTTGCAAGACGCATGATGTCATAAGCATATTCAAAATAGATGGTCGGCTCCGAATACGTGTAGGCAATAGTCCGGCAGCGGGAGCCTTCCGCCCCCAGGACAATCTCTTCGGCCGAGGTCTCCTGCCCCTCGAATCGCCCTTCCCGTCGAACCGATTGCGACAGGTGCCAGTTCTGGCAAAAATCGCATTGAAAATTGCAGCCCGCCGTGGCAATGGAAAACGACGCCGTTCCAGGATAATAATGAAACAGCGGCTTCTTCTCGATGGGGTCGATATGCCGGGCTTGCAGCTGCCCATACACCAGGCTGTACAGTGTGCCGCCTTCGTTCCTCCGCACCATGCAAATGCCGGTCTTTCCATCCTCAATTTTGCAACGATGGGAACACAGGTTGCAGCGAACCGCGTTCCCCTCAAGACGTTCGTACAACATGGCCTCTTTCATGCTATTCCTCTTTTCCCTCTCCCACCGGGAGAGGATTACGGTAAGGGCACTTTCCTGTCCCACAATCTCCCAATCCGTCCATATTATCACGGTATTCCTCTTCTCCCTCGCCGTCCGCCCGCCATTACGCTACACTGATTGTGCATACCAACCGGGAGGATCTCCATCATGTCCACGCAATTCTATGATGACCTCGCAGACCGTTACGATGTTTTCATCAACTGGCGCAATCGCGTCAAACGAGAGAAACCGTTTTTCGATCACCTTCTCCGCGAGCGATTCGCCACCTCCATCCTGGACTGCGGCTGTGGCACAGGCGAACAGGCGATTTTCTGGGCGGATGAGGCATACCGGGTCAAAGGCATTGATCCCTCTCCGCGCATGATCGACATCGCCAGGGGAAAAGCAGCAGAACGAGAAATTGAAGTCGATTTCGAGGTACTCGGCATCGAGGAGCTGAACGGAAACATCCACGGCACATTCGACCTGGTGACCTGCCTGGGAAATACACTCGTCCATTTGCTGGATGAACCGAGATTGCAGAAAGCCGCCGCAGCTTTCCGGTCGGTGACAAAACCCGGCGGATTGCTCGTCATTCAGATGCTCAATTACACCCGCATTCTTACATTCAACGATCGTTTCTTCCCTTCCAAGAACGGCGCTCTGGGAAACGAGGAGTATATCTTCGTCCGATTCTATGATTTCGGTCCCACTCGGTTGACATTCAACGTGCTGACCCTGCACCGGGAGGGCAAAGAATGGAAGATGGACATCGCCCGCACGCCGCATTATCCCTGGCAGGAGGCCGAGGTCACACAGGCCCTGCTGCACGCAGGGTTTGAGGAAGTAATCTCCTATGGAGGATTCGACTTCGCGCCCTTCGATCCGGACCGTAGCAGCGATCTGATCCTGGTCGCCGAATGACAGGTTGAATCCAAAATGGAATCCTCCCTTGACTCGGCAGGAAACTTGCCGACTCTTCATAAACCTCCCTGGATTAAAGCCCCATTGTCCACGGGAACAGGATATGCCAGGGTTCGCTCTCTTGTGGACCGGAACCGCCTCCACACAGTCTGTCAAAGCGCGAAATGCCCCAATATCGCCTCCTGCTGGAGCAACGGCACGGGAACATTCTTAATACTGGGATCCGTGTGTACCCGGTCCTGTCGATTCTGCGCGGTCGAAAAGGGACATCCCAACAAACCGGACCCCGATGAATCCTCTCGCGTAGCCCATGCGGTAAACTCCCTGGGATTGAATTACGCGGTGATTACGTCGGTAACGCGGGATGACCTGCCTGATGGCGGCGCATCGGTTTTCGCCGAAACCATCCGGGCTATCCGCACCGTTCGACCCGATTGCCGTATCGAACTGCTCATCCCCGATCTCGCCGGGTCGATGCAAGCATTGGATATTGTGCTGAACGCGGGGCCGGATGTACTCAATCACAACGTAGAAACCGTTCCGCACCTGTACCCGCTTATACGACCCTCCGCCGATTGGAATCGGTCTCTGGCGATTCTCCGTCACGCCGCAAGAAAAGGATTTCTTACCAAGAGCGGCTTTATGATGGGATTGGGCGAATCCAGGAGGGAACTCACAGCGGCCCTGACACAGATCGCGGCGGCAGGCGTTCACATTCTCACCATCGGCCAATATCTCGCGCCCACACGGGAACATCACCCCGTCGAACGTTATGTCCCGCCGGAGGAATTTGAAGACCTTCGCGCAGAAGCGCAGTCACTCGGATTCCGATTCGTCATCGCCGGTCCCCTCGTGCGCAGCTCCTTCAAGGCCGAAGAGGCCTGGCGGGAGTGTCTCACAGAATCTCCCGCATAACGAAATCCGGGATATTCGTTACTCCGTATTCCGCGCCTGGAAACATCGATTTTATATGTGCGGCCAGGAATCCAACCGCCCGCTTCACACCGTCCGATTTCACCGGATCGGTCACTGGGTCCACCCGCACGGTCAATCCCTCTTCTCGCGCCGATACGATCAGGTAGAACTTCTGGCTTCTCCCGTGTTCGGTCACCGAAGTCTGGAACAGGAGCGTCTTTCGATTGTGGAGCATATAGGGAGGGTCAATGATAATCGGGTCCGGTTTCAGCAGTCTCAACTGCCCGATAGTCTCCCACATTCGTTCAAGGGAAATCTCGCCTCGAATCTGAATATGCGGCATGGAACTCCTCAGGCAATGTGATCAGAGATCGTTCACCAGCTCGTCAACCTCGCGCGGAATGCAAAACTGCTCGATCAGGCGGTTGACACGCGCGCCGTAAATCCCATCGATCAGGTCCAGCTGATCGGGCACACAACATACCAACTCCCGGCGGACCTCAATCCAGCGCTCCCGTGCCTCCCATGAAACCAACCGCCCGCACACAATCTCCCTGCACAGCGGATCAACCAGCTCCTGCAAGTCCCGGCGGATTTGGGCATCCCATGGTTCATCCTGTCTCCTCATTTCCATTTCCGCTCACACCAGACATTTCCCGAATTGGTATGCCCTGTCCAGCAACGCTTTGTCTTTGCGGACATCATCGGGTGCGGACAGATTGGCCGCTACAAAGTGTCCCCGGTAATCGCCGTCCACGTAGCGCGCAAGACGCCGAATGGTCTCCACCGCCAAATCCGCTCCGTCGAATTCATCCCCTCCGGCAGTCAACACAGTGGCGATGGCCTTGTTCTTAACCAGGATTCGCGGCGACTCCGATTCCTCAAACTTGAAGAAACAGAACGCCCGGTCCAGGAGAATCTTCATCTGGGCGCTGACACTCCAGCAGAACACCGGAGAGGCAAGAACGATCACATTCGATTCAAAAACCTTCGCGTAAATCCCCGCCATATCATCTTTGATTGCGCAGCCCGGCTCATCCGGCACAGACTGACAAACCAGGCATTCCCGGCAGGGGTGCAGGTCCATCCCATGGAGAAACACGCTTTCAACCTCCGCCCCGGCATCCCGTGCCCCGGCCAGGACCCGTTCCAGTACAATGGCGGTATTGCCCTGCTTCCGTGGACTGCCCAGAAAAGCGACTATCTTCTTCATTGAATTTCTCCAATCTCTTGTCCAATACGAAATGGCTGAGCCCCTGATTCTGTCTTAGAATCCGCGAAGGCGCTCACAACTCTCTCCCCCAAAGATTCGGGGAGAGACAGAGCGGGTTGAATTTAATAGACTTACCCAATCCACTCAATCCCTCCATCGCCTCGCAACCGTTTGAAACACCTTCACTCAGCTTGCCCTCTCAACTATTCCCCTTCTTCAATCCGTACTATCTCTTCGCAAATTCCTGCCAAATCTTCTCGACATCCCACGATTCACCCTCCGCCGGTTTGCCGGCGGCAACCGCACCATAGCGAAGATGCCATTCTTCCCCGGCTTTCAGGACTTTCGCTTTACCCATGTTCGGGGAAGAGGAAATAAACTGCATATCTTTTTCCAGCACGTAAAACCGGGTCGGATGGCTCTCATTGGAAGGATGATCCAGAATGGCGGCGAGAGCCGGTCGGCCCGCCTGAATGCCGGAGATGGCGCACCATTTGGCCGCTTTTCCTCGGCATTCATCCGCGCCTTCTTCTCCGTTGGAATTGAAGACACGAATTTGCTCAAATGGACCATTGCGCAGTGTGAATCCATGATACTCGCGCGGCTTATCCTTGTCGGAACCGAACACCACTTCCGGGGCAAGCGCGGTAAGAGTCAGGTCCACATCCACCAGCTGAAGGTTGCCTTGCGGGAGCAGGAAAGTCCACATGCATTGCTCGCGAACCAGCGGTTCTCCGTTCTCACGGACCCAGAGGCTCTCCTCGCGAATTTGAGCGCTTCCATCCGCCAGCGTCCGGGTCTCAATTCCCGCCGGGATCATTTTCCCGCGTCGCCCCTGCGGGGAGTTCAACTCGGCCCAGAAATCCTCGCCGGAAACATCCGGCCAGCCCACGCACAACCCGCGATGATGAAGGTGATCGGCTGGGGAATCGTAAGTAATTACCCGCCCGTCAGGGCTTCGCAGCGGATGAATGTAACTCTTGTCCAGCCCAAGGCCGCTGTGAAAGATCGCCACTTCCTTGCCGTTCAGCAACACGGTGATTTCCTCTCGCTGAGCGCGCTCGATTGTAAATCCTGTTTGTCCCTGCGAATTGGCCGTATTACACAACATCAAAGCCGGCATCACAAACAGGCAGATTGTCGGAATGCTCATTCGCATGCTTTCCTGCTCCTTTCATGGCCGCCTCGCTGTGACATTATCGCAACGGCAGCCGGACGGGTTGTTTGGTTTCGTAACACTGCTGCGCCGCAAACACCACTTCATGGGTATTGATGCTGTCTTCCAGGTTGCAGTGAGACTCCCGCTCGTTGAGAATGCAATCCACAAAATGGTCCATCTGCCCCTGGAACGGATGATGACTGACATCCGCGCTCACCGGCAAAATGGTGGGAATCTCCACCCAGTCTTTCTGACCGGGGAACTTATGTGACCAGACCCGGTTGTCTCTCACAGAACCCTTATCCCCGAAAATCTGGATGGGAAATGTATACGGCATGACACAATCGAAATTAACCGAGACTTTCCCGATCGCGCCCGTGTCGAATTTCACGAGGACCACTTCCAGCCCGTCATATTCCATCGGGGGAACATTCTCTACCCACGTCCCGGTGAGGTAATCAAATTCGCGAGTCAGTCCTTTCCGATACCCGCCGCAGTACGCAAAAACCTCGGTGATCTTCGCCGGTTGATATCGCCCGCGCCCGGCAAACCACCGCGCGGCATCGATCGCATGGCAACCCCCCACGTTCAGTGCGCTGATCCCGGTCGACTTCTTCCGGACATCCTCGAATCCCGACCACCATCCGGCAATATCGTGTTCGTAGTCCGCTTCGACATAATAAACCTGCCCGAAAGCGTCATCGGCTATCATCGCCTTGAGAGTCTCAAACAGGGGATTCCAGCGGAGGACAAAACTCACAACCGTCTTGACACCTGCCTTGCGGACCGCATCCAGCATCGCGTGCATTTCATCGACGCTGTTCGCAATGGGTTTTTCAATGACAATATGTTTCCCCGCACGCGCCGCCCTGATCGTGTTGTCGGCATGAAGGTGCTGGGGAGTACACACCGACACGATGTCCACACCCGGATGCCGCAGTGCCTCATCCAGGTCTGTGTACATGCCGATGTCTTTCAGGCCCGCCTCTGCTGCCCGCTTCTTGACACTTTCCATTGTGCGGCTGCAGATCGCCACTACATGTGTGTTTGGATTGTGTTGGAATGCTTTGATATGCTCGCCGGAGACCCATCCGGCCCCGTGGATCAGAACACCAAGCTGTTTCTGCATGATAATCTCCCTTACTGGAATGGCTTTTGCAGCGGTAGCCCGGCCGCTCTATGCGCAATCCTATCACAGCAGACTCTCCGGTCCAGTCGGCCAGGCGTCCCTGCCTGGTAGTAGGCCAGGCGTCCCTGCCTGGTAGTCGGCCAGGCGTCCCTGCCTGGCAAGTAGGCCAGGCGTCTCTGCCTGGTAGTAGGCCAGGCGTCTCTGCCTGGTAGTAGGCCAGGCGTCCCTGCCTGGTAGTAGGCCAGGCGTCCCTGCCTGGTAGTAGGCCAGGCGTCCCTGCCTGGTAGTCGGCCAGGCGTCCCTGCCTGTCCAGTAGGCCAGGCGTCCCTGCCTGGTAGTCGGCCAGGCGTCTCTGCCTGTCCAGTAGGCCAGGCGTCCCTGCCTGGTAGTCGGCCAGGCGTCCCTGCCTGGCAAGCTTATTCCCAATCCCCTCGATCTCTGTCCGACTCGCTGGGGTAATCCTCATCGCGGTCGTCAGAATCCGAGGGATGGTGTGAATCGTAGTAGGCGGCTTCGCGTACCTATTCATACCCCAATCGCTCTTGTTTCCCCTGGCATTTCACGCAAAAACGGGCGGTAGGCATGGCGATCAACCTCGCTTGGGGTATGGGTTTGTTGCACTCATTACAGATACCGTATGTGCCGGACTCGATTTGCCGGAGCGCATCTTCGAGCGCCAGAAGCCGCTCGCGGTCGTGCTCGGCAAGCCCCAGCAGCATCTCCCGCTGGCTGTAATCCGCGCTCCGGTCGGCCAGATCCCCATGGGTGTTGAGCTCCGGGACCCGGTGGTCCCGGCCAATATCCTGCAAAAGCAGGTTGCGTTCGTACATCAGTTTCTCTTTCAGTTCTTCCAAACGTTTATCCATTGTCATATACCCCGACTGACTTTCTGAGATAAGACGCCGCTTCGGCATCGTCCAAACCGGACCGACCTTGTCCGGCAATTGGAGTGACGTACCATACCCAAGTCGATTTTTGCTGTCAAGTACGAATTTTTCTACAGGCGTCAGGTGCGGTCATGATAGACCCCGTCATGCTCTCCCGGCTGGAACGGCTGAAACAGGATTTCGCCGAACTGGAAAAGACAATGGTCCAGCCGGAGACTCTTCGCGATCCGAAAAAGATGCAGGAATGCAACCGTCGGCATTCCGAAATGGCTCCCGTTGTCGCGGATTTCCAGGAATATCAGCGCAATCAAAAGGAAATCTCGGAGTTGCGGGAGGCCCTGGAGGAAGGGGACCCGGATTTGACCTCCCTGGCCCGTGACGAGCTGCCCAGGGCACAGAAACAACAACGACTCCTGCTGGAACGCTTGAAGAACCATCTCTTGCCCGTGGATGAAAATGACGCCCGCAACGCCATGATGGAAATTCGCGCCGGAACCGGAGGCGAAGAGGCCGGGCTGTTTGTCTCCGATTTGTTCCGAATGTATTTTCGCTTTGGGGAACGGAAGGGGTGGAAATGCGAAATCCTGTCCTCCAGCCCCACCGACCTCCGAGGATTCAAAGAGATTATCTTCTCCCTGGAGGGCAAGGGGGCCTACGGTGCGCTCAAATACGAAGGCGGTATTCATCGCGTTCAGCGCATCCCGGAAACGGAGGCCGCCGGCAGAATTCACACCTCCGCCGCAACCGTGGCCGTTTTCCCCGAGGCGGAAGAGGTCGAGGTACAGATCAAACCGGAGGAAATCCGGCTGGACGTGTTTCGATCCTCCGGCCCCGGCGGACAGAGCGTCAATACCACCGATTCCGCAGCGCGATTGACTCATATTCCGACAGGCCTCGTGGTGATCTGCCAGGATGAAAAATCCCAGCACAAAAATCGGGCGAAGGCCATGCGCGTTCTGCGAAGCCGGGTCCTGGAACGCGAGGCCCGGCAGCGGGAAGCTGTCGAGCGCGATCAACGACGATCCATGGTGAAAAGCGGAGATCGAAGCGAAAAAATCCGCACTTACAATTTCCCCCAGAACCGTGTCACCGATCACCGGATCGGCCTCTCCGTTCACCGGCTGGAAAGTATCATGGACGGGGACCTCGATCCGATTCTGGAGGCACTTGCGGCCCGCGATCGTCTCGACAAACTCTCCGCAAAGGATGGATAAACCCATTTCCAATCGAGGTTGAAAAGAAAACCACTTCATGGGATAAAATGGGAACGCCTCCGGAGGGCATCAGTTGATCGGGAGTCTGACAGCAAAAGGAGCTGCATCACGATGAACGTTCAAGAAGCATTGGAATCGGCGATCAATCTTTTCCAACAGAAAAAAGTTGAATCGCCGGAACTCTCGGCGGAATTGCTTGCCGCCCATGTCACCGGTC
>JAKPRU010000321.1 GCA_029557025.1 Candidatus Omnitrophota bacterium
TTTTTCAGTCGGATTGAAACCTGTCATGAACGTATCCTTTCTTTGGGGGCCTTCCGGTCTGATTATCGCGGGCATTATAGAATCCTGTACTCGAACTTGCCATTATTATTCCACAGACCGGTAGTGTATTGGGCCTGTAAGGGTATAGAATTGCAGGCAAGACAGTCTATGAGACGGAGGAGACGCAATGAAAGTTTTTGGAGAGAGCTATCAGGCCGGTCAAATCCGCCGACTGATCGGGCGGACCCAGCAGATCGGTGGGATTCGACAAGGACGATTCGAAGGCGGGCCGGAAGATCGCGCGCGGTTCTTGCAGTTCGAGACCGGCACGGGATTCATGTTCACTGTGCTGCCGGACCGTGGAATGGATATTGCCTCGGCGAAATACGGCGGGGCCTCTCTATCCTGGGACTCGCCGTGCGGGGAAGTGCATCCTTCATTTTACGAACCGCAAGGATTGGGTTGGCTGCGGACTTTTTTCGGTGGATTAGTGTGTACATGCGGGCTGACCTGGATGGGATCGCCTTGCGTGGATGAGGGGATCGAGCTGGGGCTGCACGGCCGGTATTCGCATTTGCCGTGCCGGAATCTGAAAGTGGGTGAGGAATGGAATGGGAACGAATGCATTCTCTGGGCGGAAGGCGAAATGAGGGAAACGGTCGTTTTTGGCGTGAACGTCCTGCTGCGGCGCAAAATATCCACCGCGTTGGGATCGAACACCCTGACCATCGAAGATACGGTGACTAATGAGGGATTCGAGGCGACTCCCCACATGCTTCTGTATCATATCAATCTGGGATTTCCGGTGGTATCGCCGAACAGCTGCCTGCTGTCACCGGCAAAACAAGTGCAGCCGAGGGACGAAGAGGCTGCCGATGGTTTCGAGCGATATAACCGGTTCGACGATCCGCAGAGCGGATACAAGGAAAAGGTGTATTTCCACGAAATGCCCTCGGACCGAAAAGGGATGGTTACCGTCGCGGTTGTGAATAAAGGATTTCAGAATCGGCGCGGCTTGGGGGTCATGGTTCGATATCGGCAGAAGGAATTGCCTCGGTTCATCCAGTGGAAAAACATGGGGACCACGACTTATGTATGTGGTCTGGAACCGGCGAACGCACTGGTGATGGGCCGCGCTCATGAGAGAAAGCATGGCAAATTACAGACCCTTGCCGCGGGAGAAACCCGGCAATACCGGGTGGAGATCGGGGTGTTGCCGGATAAAGCGGCCATTGCAGAGATTGAACACACCATCAGGGGATAGCCGCCGCCACAGGCTGGAAGCCTGTGCCCCACCCAATTCTCTCTCCCACTGGAAGAGGATTTGGATAAGACAGATTCCGGGTGGCACCGGCATCTTGCCGGTGATTCTCGCCGGTGATACCAACACAGAAATCATCCTGCGGCGGAAACGGAAGGGAACTCCGACAGAGAGGCCTGTTTCTCTTTCAGGGTCTCCAGACGCTGATGGAACTTATCCAGGTAAGGACTCTTGCGCGGCTGTGAGGACAGGATCCGTATGGCTTCCTCGCACGCCTCCCGCGCCTGGTCGAAATGCCGGCTTTGCTCCAGGGATTCGCAGAGAAAGTTATATCCCTCCCCCACTTTGCCGGGGAATATGATGTCGAAGAAATACACCGTGCTGGGGCGGTCCAATACCCTGTCGAAGAAGTCCTGGGAGAAATAGATCGTACGGATAACCACTTCGTTGCTGCGATAGAGGGGAAGGATTCTTTCGAAAAGGGGGATCAGGCGATCCATCAATTTTCGAGCGCGGCGGATTTGCACGGGCATATCGCGACGGGCCGCGGCCAGAACCTGACGATCCAGTTGGCGCAGTCCGCGCAGGTGATTGTTGTCGTTGATCTCATCCTCGGAGGCATAGAACTCCAGCAGGCGGGCATTTCCGCGAGCTTTGTCCAGTTCATGCCATAATTCGCCCAGAAACTTGTCGAATAACCGCTGGTGTTTGCAGCTGATATCGCCACGGTCTGTTACGCGATACAGAATGTGAGAGAGATCTTTCAAAACACGCAGGTGTTTTTCCAGGATTCGATCAATATAACTGTGCGATGGAACCTGGGTTCGTTCCGAGATTTCAAAAAGGCTCTCTAAAACTCTTCTCAGTTGATAAATTCCTTTGATGAACCGGACGCGAAGGTTATTGCGCCAATTCAGCTGGGGATCGTGCTCGTACACAGGTTTCTTCCTACCGGCCCACCAGGGCGAATTGCTCCCGAACGGCATTCCAAACCCGGTCCGCGGAGAGGGACTGCATACAATCCGGCTTCCGGTCACAGTCGGGCAAATAACACCCCAGGCAGTCCACAGCCCCCTGCAAAATGCTTCCTTGACCGTACAACTCCAGTTCTGCCGAGGAAGTCGGCCCAACAGGGACAACTACACGCTTACCTAATCCCAGGGCAAAATGCAAGCCGAGGGTGTCTCCGGTGACCACGACATCGCACAGATTCATAATGGCCGCAAATTCGGCGAGTGAGTTGTCTCCGCCGGTGTCGATCACGGACGTTGAGATGTGTTTCCGCAGATATTCCGCACGGTCCGTATCCTCCGGGCCGTACAGCAGGAACACAGTTGCGCCGAGTTCCGAGTGTGCCCGTTCCGCAATTGACTGAAATCCTTCCGCGGTCCACGCTTTCTTTTTCCACCGTCCTCCTGAACCGATATTCAATCCAAGAACAGGTTTGGTGAAATCAACCTTCCATTCTTCTTTTGCGCGCCGGTTTACTTTTTCCGTACATTCGGGTGAAATGGGAACCTGGATTTTTCCGACGGGGCCATCAAGATGGAGAATCTCCAGCATGAGGTCCTGGTATGTTTTCGTGTTGGCCCGCTTGAGATCATCCCACAGGCTCATCTGCACGTAGGGAATCCCGGCTGGATCGAACGGTCTGACCGCTCCCTCCGGTGTGCGACCGAACCCACGTTTCTCCTTTGCCTGAACCAGCTCCGAAACAGCCGTGCTTTCCGGGTCCAGGTCCAGACCGCAGACCAGATCGAATCCCTCCACGGCCAGAATTGCGAGGGTTCCGGGAGTAAGGGCCAGCACGCGGTCAATCGGCTCGATGTTCGCCAGCAGGGGAACGGCGGAAGGCGCCGTGATCCAGGTAATGTGCGCGTCCGGCTCGGCATGACGGAGCGGTTCCAGCAAAGCCGTTGTCCGCAGCACATCACCGGCGGCACCCAGTTTTACGATCAGAATGCGCCGGGAGATTTTCGCTTCATAAGGGCAGTTTGCGCAGACAACCCCCTCGCGTTTATGCGGTCGGCAGGGGCGATCCCCGATATACCAGCGGCAGTCCGTATGGATGAATCGGTCTTTCATGCCGGAGATTGTGGCGTAACAAGGCCACGTTGTCGATGGTGAGGCGCAGTAGACGATGTAAACAGACAGAAACCGCAGGCAGGCCGGCGGTGCTCCGCGAAAACACCCAGGATGCTGCGACCCTCCACAAAAAATATCGCTGCTTCGCGGTTTGTGCGGATTGGAGTATTCGCGCCAAAAGGCAACAAGGGTTTCCGGTTCCCATGGCCTCTCTTTGCTGGAGAGAGGAATGGTGAGAGTTTTTAAATCCTGGGAAGGATACTTTTTGCGTACATGGAAACGACCTTTATGCCGGAAAAGCAGGCGATTCGGGATCGGATTCGTGAACAAAGGCGGAATCTGGCTCCGTCTGTGCTTGCCTATAAGAGCCGGTGTATCACGCGGCAGGCACTCGAACTGATCCGCCGGACAGGCGCGCAGAACATCACGGTTTTCACAAGCCTCCCAGGGGAACCGGACACGACGGAACTGATCCATGAAATCCTTCAGATGAATTGCACTCTCTCCCTTCCGCGCGTGGAGGGCAAGAATCTCACGTTCTACAGGGTTTCCGATCCCGAAAACCAAATTCTGGCGGTCCCGCCATACAACATCAGGGAACCCATTCCGAATCGTTGCCAAGTCTCGAATCTTCAGTCCATGGATTTAATTTTCACTCCCGGCTTGGCGTTCGATATCGAGGGGAACCGGCTGGGACAAGGGGCAGGATTTTATGACCGGTTCTTCTCGTCATTTCCTGCGCCCCTGCCGATGCGGGTCGGGCTGGGCTTTGAATTTCAGATGCACCGCACGATCCCGCATCGGGAATCCGATGTGCCGATAGACGGTGTTATCACGGAAGAGCGGTTCTTCCGTCCTCGTCACAGCATCATTGTCACCCATTCGCCCGAAGAGACCCGCCGACTTGGAGAGCAGCTGGCAAATCGCTTGGCTCCGAATACCATCCTGGGATTACGGGGACCGCTGGGCTGCGGAAAGACTGTTCTTGTCCAGGGATTGGCAAGAGGATTCGGCGTTGCGGAAGACATCGTGAGTCAGACTTTCACCCTGGCGAAGGAATATCGAACCTCAAAAGGCGCGCTTTGGCATGTGGATCTATACCGTTTGACCAACGAATCGGAGATTGACATGGGATTCTGGTCAGAGATTCTCGAAGGGCCGGGACTTAAAGCGATTGAGTGGAGCGAACGGTTGGGAGATCGTCTGCCGCTGGATGCCGTCATTGCAGAGGCCACCGTTACAGGCGAGAATCGCCGTACATGGTCATTGGCGACTTTCCTGAACAGTCAGTGGGATTTGCACGATTTTTTGCGTGGTTTCGGACACATCGAAAGTTGAAGGAGACATGGGGTGCCGGTTCTGGGTATTGATACGTCAACGAAATTTGTTGCCGCCGGGTTGTGGGGCGACGAGGGATTTCTTGGAGAGATATGCGGGGCCGGACATCTGCTCGACAGCGAACGCCTCCTTTCACTGATTATGATTCTATTGGAGTCATCAGGAAGGAACCTGGAAGATCTGACCGGGATTGGCGCAGTGGTCGGGCCGGGCGCATTTACCGGCCTGAGAGTCGGGATCGGGACAGTGCAGGGATTGGCCGAAAGCAGGCATCTGCCGGTGGTGGGGTTGTGTTCCCTGGAGGTTCTGGCGTTCGGGTGTGGCACTGTAGGACAGACGGTTTGCCCGTTGATTTATGCGCGAAAGGGGTATGTGTATGCGGCGTTGTATGAAGCAACCGCGCAGGGATTACGGGAGTTGCGGTCTCCCGCAACGTGTCAGCCGGAAGAAATCGTTCCCTGGATCACAAAGCCGGTCCTGTTTGTCGGAAGCGGTTTTGGGGTGCATCGGGAGTTCTATCGCGAGGTCCTCAAGGAGAGAGTTCTGGAACCGCCTGAATCTCTTTTGCATCCTTCCCTGGGTCGAAGCACCGCCTATCTCGCCTATCGGGCGCTGTTGGAGGGAAAGGGGCACGATCCCGCGCTTCTTCTACCGGAATATCTTGGTGCATCCACAGCGGAGATCAACTGGAAGAAACGGCACAGGGAATCGACTTCTTGACTACTCAAGATCGTCGTGATGAATTCGCTCCAGAAGGCGCGGTCCCTGACGTTCTTCATCGAGGGGTTGGATTTCAATGTGGTCGTCTTGCAGAACGAATTCGGAAGTGGAAACCGGTTCATCGACCCGGTAAATAAATCGGCCCATTTGAATTTCGGTTCCCGGCCATACGGTCCCGACACACCGCACCGCATGGCCTGTGCGAATCAAGCCACGGATATTGCTCTCCAGTTCCACCACCTGGCGACGAATGAGTTCCGCCTGCCCGCGCATTCCCCATTCTGTCCGAACGGCCGTCATCAGCATCATCTCTTTGTCGGGAGGAAGAGAGCCTTGATTGGCTTTCAGTTCTTTCAAGGTAAGCGAAAGGGACCGGGCTTTTCGGAGTTGGCCGTCTTTATCATTGAGATCAGCCTTCAATTCTGCGAGATACTCGTTGAGACGATTCAATTCCTCGCCCACGATGAGGATTGTGCCCACCTCGTTTTTCGAGCCGATTTCGTCCGCCCAGATTTCATGTTCCGCACGGGTTGTTCCTCCAAGAATCCGACCGTTTCCACCGAAGAGGTGGATGGACTGACCGGCTGCCAAATCCGATTGAACAGCGGCTCCTGCCAGGAAAATGGTTTGACCGGCCTGGATTTCACTGTAATGAACAGATCGAGCGAGAACACACCCCCTTGCCTCGATTCTTCCACGTTTGCCTCCCTCCATGGTTCCTCCGATAACTACACATCCATCGCAAAAAATCGAGGCAGCCTCCACAGATTCGCCGACAATCACATCGCCTTTTGCTCGGATGACCGTATCGGAGCGTACCGTCCCCAGGATGGCCGCGGTTCCCTCCGCAACGAAATCGTTTCCATTTGGAACAACATCGCCGTTGTGCAATTTGACTCCCACAACCCGATAGACATCGCCATCATAGGAAACCACTCCATCCCGCTCGGCGAGCAGTTCCCGTTCGTCTTGGGAAAGCATGGTTCCTGCTCCGGGAAACAACTCTTCCTGGTAGGGAGATTTCCAGGGGATAGGTTTTCCCAGGACGTCCCTGCCGTCTTCGCCATCGGTTCCGGGGATTTCGCGGGCGATGGGGTTATCTCGTGTGATAGTGAGAGCGCGAACGAATTCATGCACAAACCGGCTGGGATCTCGGCATTTCAGCAGCGACTTATAGATATCCTGATAGACATAGAGGTGCTTGATTTTTCTGGGTTTACCTTCGATGATCGGGGTTCCTTCGGCGATGACGACTGATTCATCGAAGCGGTTGTCCCGAAAGATTGCATGAACGGCTGTGGGGAGGATTCCATGCGTGATACCATGCCGATCCAGAAACTGAAGCAGACGTTCCACATTCCAGCGGTCGGCGAATTTGTGCCGGATGCATACCGTGGCTGAGAGGGCGTCTTTTGAGACGCTGAGGGTAATTCCGCCCTCTTTCAGTGAACCACCGGCCTCCAGCGTGGACTGTTCGGTCATGGAGACAGAGCCTCCTGTAATCCGCAATTCTTCCTGGAATGAACACAATTTTCATTTATAGAATCAAATAAATAAAATGTCCATTGAAGGGTCCCGCATCTTGAAAAACCGAATTGTCTT
>JAKPRU010000971.1 GCA_029557025.1 Candidatus Omnitrophota bacterium
GTTCCAGTCGAGCGCAAGGCTCCTGTTCTCGTGTAACAGCATACCGAAGAACTATGGGGATAGGTCGGAGGGATTTTACCGCCGGCTCCTCATCATACGGTTCAACCATACCGTTCCGCAGGACAAGCGCGATCCCGAACTGCTGGAGAAGTTCCGCATGGAGGCGGACGGCATCTTTCTTTTCGCTTTGGAGGGACTGCGCAGGCTGATGAACAATCATTATATATTTTCCGAGACGCAGGTCAACGCGGCCGAATTGCAGCAATACCGAGAGGAATCGGATTCCGTGCTGTCGTTCGTCAAGGATTACTGCGAACTGGGTGCTGAATATAGCGCCGGGTCCACTGAACTGTTCAACGCATATAAGGGCTACTGCGAGGAATGCGGGCTGAAACCATACTCGCAGAAGAACTTCGTGCAGCAGATCACGGCGGCGTTCCCCGATGTGACGAGGGGTATCGATAAACTTGGAAAAAGGCGCATCCTTACCGGGATCAGGCTCGGCGAGGTGCTGGGATGACGGGATTCCTGGCGGTGTTTCTCCAAAGGGCATCGCCGGGATTCGTTCTGACATTTGACACGTTTTACACGTAAATCCTATCTCCCCATATATACACCAATAATTTATATACCCTGATTTTTCAGTCAGAAATTTATATGAAAATGGGATTTGTCGTGTCAAATGTGTCAGAAGCGTTGTAAACAGGGAGGTTCGTTTGACAGATGAAAGAATCGGACATCGTAAAAGCGATCATGAAGTACCTTAAGACCGTGCCGGGGTGCTTCTGCTGGAAAGAGCATGGCGGTATGTACGGGACGGCGGGCATCCCCGATATCATTGCCTGCATAGACGGTCGGTTCTTCGGATTCGAGGTAAAGACCGAGGATGGCAAGCCCACGAAACTCCAGGAGGCTACTATCCGAAAAATCCTCGCGGCGGGCGGCACTGCGCTGGTGGTGCGTTCGGTGGACGAGGTGCGAACCGCGATAAACGGTTCCCTGCGCTGATACAAAGATACATCGCTCCGATGCAACGATGCCTA
>JAKPRU010000991.1 GCA_029557025.1 Candidatus Omnitrophota bacterium
TTCAGGAAACCCCCACTCTGGGCACCGTGGGCGTCTGGTGCGAATTGCACGGCGATTCAATCTTCCAGGCCGGCCTGCACCATCTTGCAGCGATGTTCGATTTTGATGCGCTTGCGGCGCAGCTGGCGTCTGAGGCCGGAATAAAAATAATGAAACCGTTTACGGCTTTCCCTTATCTCCGACAGGCATTCACCGAGGGGGAGCGCTGGGCCGTTCTTCCCGAACGGATTGAGCATCTGCTCAGGCAGAAACGGATCACGCGCAGCCAGGCCGAACAGTTCGGCGCCAACGGCGCGCTCGGATCCCATCTGGAGAACCTGGAGAGGAACGACGGGTTTAAGGGATTCAATCAGGAGGGGGTCAACGCCATCATTACCGCAACCGACCCGCGAAAGAACATCGGCGCATGAATGCCGGCGGTTTCCTGCTCTCAGTGCAAGCGGAATTCCCTCTCATTCATGGGATCGTTCTCGAGATATTCCGCGAGAAGCACCAGTGCGGGCTCGACCAGCTCCGGATCGAAATGGCTGCCGGAGCGCAGGCGGATTTCTTCGCATGCCGCGGAAAACGGGGCGCCCCGATGATAAGGCCGGTCGTATAGCAGGGCATCGATTGCGTCTACCATGGAAAAAATGCGCGCCCCGAAAGAAATCTCTTTCCCCTTCAACCCGCGGGGATAACCGGTTCCGTCATATCTTTCGTGGTGAGACAGAATGATGTCTGCCGCCTCTTTAAGAAATCCTATCTTCTGCACGAATTCGTAGCCGTATTCCGGATGCTTCCTCATGATCTCCCACTCTTCCGGGGAGAGTTCCGAAGGTTTCCACAGGATGCTGTCCGGGATCCGCAATTTTCCGATGTCGTGAAGCAGCGCGCCATGCTCAATCTGCACCAGCTCGCCGTTGTTGATGCCCATTCTTTTGACGATCTGGATGGTCATGTCGGCCACTCTGCGGGAATGCCCGCTGGTCCCCTGGTCGCGAAGATCGATCGCCGTCGCCAGAGTCTCCAGTGTCGCGCCGTGAAGCTCGTTCAGATTCCGGAGCGCATCGCTTAAGGCCTTCGACCTTTCTTCAACCAGCCGTTCGAGGTTCAACTTGTAGGCGGTATTCTCGATGACCAGACGGCGGTGCTCCAGGGCTCTGGCGACTGCAACCTCCATTTGTTTGGGTTC
>JAKPRU010001019.1 GCA_029557025.1 Candidatus Omnitrophota bacterium
CGACGATTTCCCCGCGATGAAGCGTGAGATGAATGCCGTGAAAAGCGCCGTTTGGGTCTGTGAAACCTCGAACTTGCAGGGCCGGATCTCCCGCTTGGGTTTCTTCTTTCGGGAAGAACGCTGAAACCTCACGTCCCACCATCGCACGGATGATCTCGTCGCGATTCGTTTCATGCGTCGGAACAGAAAGAACCCGTCGGCCATCCCGCAGAACGGTTACCCTGTCGGCGATCGCAAACACCTCATTCATTCGGTGGGTGACATAGAGAATTGCTGCGCCGGAGCGTTTGAGATTCTCGACCTGCTCAAACAGGATGCGGACCTCCCGTTCTGTGAGCGAGGCGGTCGGTTCGTCCATGACGATGATTCTTGCCTGCTGGGCGAGTGCAGCAGCAATTTCCACCATTTGCCGCTGTGCGGCGGAGAGCGCGCGGCCCGGAGTTTCCGGCGGGAGTTTTTCACCCAATTGCTGAAAAAGATCCCCGGCTCGTTTATGATTCTCTTTCCAGCGAAGGATCGGGCCGGGACCTTTCAGGAGTCCCCGCCCCAGGAAAAGGTTCTCTGTGATAGACAGGTCTGGGAACAAGTCCAGTTCCTGGTGAATCACCGCGATTCCGAGCGACCGGGATCGAATGGGGTCTGTGATTCGCACCGGATTCTCGTTCTGAAAAATCTCTCCGGAGTCGGGAGAATGGACTCCGGCCAGGATTTTAATCAACGTAGATTTTCCTGCACCATTCTCCCCGACCAGTGCATGTACTTCCCCCGGTCGGAGGTCCAGGTCCACTTCCCGTAATGCCTGCACACCGGGAAAGGATTTCGATATACGGTGAAGGGAGAGAAGATTCTGTTCCATGAGTTCAATGTGAATCGGCATTGTAAACGCAAGTTTGCGTTGATGAAGGGCTTACTGTAATTGAATAATTCTTCGCAATGGCGCACACTACCGTCGAAACAATTCGGCACAGGAGTCCAAGGGAGCAAGTGATGCGAAACGCCGCTTTTGAATGTCCCGGCTGCACCGCAAAGAATCGAATTTCTGTCGATCCGGAGGAAGGCGAATATCAGCAGACCGTTGTGACGTGCAGCAACTGCGGGCGGGATGTAGTTGTTGAAATCAGCATCGACCCGGAGACGCTGAAAATCTCCATCTTCGCCGAAACGGAATGATGACACGGGATGCTCCCCTTTCCACCCTTGGAGAGAGGGGTCGGGGGTGAGGATTCCTGTCTCAAAGTTCCGACAGCAAATCCGACTGGGGGCTGACATGCCCACGCAGGGAAATACCCAGATGGGCATAGGCGTGGGCTGTGGCGACCCGTCCCGCCGGAGTGCGGTTCAGAAAACCGATCTGGATCAGGTACGGCTCGTAAACCTCTTCGAGAGTCCGCTCATCCTCCCCCAGCGCGGCGCATATTGTTTTGATTCCCACCGGTCCCCCGCCAAACTTCTCGATGAGGGTCCTCAAGATCAGATGGTCCGTGTGATCGAGACCCATGTTGTCCACTTCCAGCAGATCCAGTGCCTCACGGGCAACCTCGGCGGTGATCACGCCATCACGTCGGACCTGTGCATAATCGCGCACCCGCTTGAGGAGCCGGTTGGCGACGCGCGGGGTTCCACGGGATCGACGAGCGAGTTCCTGAATCCCTTCCTCTTCGCAGTCCACTTCCAGGATACGGGCGGAGCGGCGAAGAATCTGTGCGATTTCCTTCTCGTTATAGAATCCCAAGCGAAGTTGGATACCGAAGCGGTCACGCAACGGGCCGGTTAGCAGCCCGGATCGCGTGGTCGCACCGACTAATGTAAACGGATGCACATCAATCTGAATCGTCTTTGCGTGCGGGCCTTCCCCCAGAACAATATCAATAAAGAAATCCTCCATAGCAGGATAAAGGCATTCCTCGACCACCCGGTTCAGTCGATGGATTTCGTCGATAAAAAGAACATCGCCCTTCGCAAGGTCCGCCGTCAGCAACGCGGCCAGATCATCTTTTCGTTCCAAAACGGGACCGGAGGTGGTACGCAACCCGACTCCCATCTGAGCGGCGATAATATGAGCCAGCGTGGTTTTTCCCAACCCGGGGGGACCGGCAACCAACACATGATCCAGCGCGTCTCCGCGCGCACGGGCCGCCTCGATACAGATGCTCAGCGTTTTCTTGATCTGTTCCTGGCCGATAAACTCATCCAGGGTCCTCGGACGAAGTGTCGCCTGAAAGCTCTCTTCGCCCTCTTCCATTTGATTTCCGCCGGTGATTCGCTCATTCATGTTTTCATCCGATAGATCGTTGCCAAGAGAGTATCATGCGGAGCAGGGAACTGCCATGATTCCTCGCGGAACTCATGCTACATTGAGCGGTGACGAGATCGGTTCCCTCTCCCTCCGGGAGAGGTTAGGGGGATGGAATAGGAGTGCCGAGAACAGGTTGATACCAAGAGGAAGAGAGTTCCCATGGTTGCTGCTGTCATCGCATCGGGGCTGGGTAAATGCTACCACCTGTACCGGCGTCCGCTCGACCGGTTTGTGGAACGGTTGCTCCATCGCGCCCATCCGCTCCGCACGGATGTCTGGGCATTGCAGGATTTGTCGTTCGACGTGTTTCCGGGCCAGACACTGGGAATCGTGGGGCCGAACGGTGCAGGGAAATCCACTTTGTTGCGTGTCCTGTCCGGAGTAACTTTGCCCACGACCGGGTATCTCGAAACCACCGGGCGGGTCTCCGGTATCCTGGAACTGGGAACAGGCTTTCACCCCGAGTTTTCCGGCTGGAGTAATATCTATCTGAACTGTGCCCTCCAGGGACTATCCCGGAAAGAGATCGAAATGCTCTTGCCGGAAATCCTCGACTTTTCCGGTCTGGCGGCGGTGATTCATCGTCCCCTCAAGACATTTTCCAGCGGGATGGTGTTGCGGCTGGCCTTCTCGATTGCGACGGCGGTCGATCCCGATATCCTTGTGGTCGATGAGGCGCTTGCCGTCGGGGATGCCTCGTTTCGCGATCAATGCCTCGACCGGATGAATGATTACAAACGTCGCGGCAAAACCATCATTCTTGTTTCCCATGATCTCGCCACGGTCCGGCATTTCTGCTCTCATGTCCTTCTGCTGGATGAGGGGCGGATTGTAGAGCGTGGGTATCCCGATGAGATTTTGGATACCTATCTCAAAATGGTCCACAAAAAACGGGAAAAACCGGCAGAATTCACCCCGCATCAACAGGGAGTCCACTGGGGTTCCGGTGAGATCCGTATCGAGCGGTGCAGAGTTTACTCCAATGGGGAGGAAAAATACCGACTGAGAAGCGGTTGCGCCTGTGAGATTCACCTGGAATTCGAAGTGTTGAAACCCATCGATGGGGCCGTATTCGGAGTGGGAATCTACAGCCGGGAGGGCGCGTATATCCACGGCTCCAACCATTTCTGGCATCCGCAGCAGATTCGTTTGCGATTTCCTGAAGCAGGGGAACGCGGAACCGCCATCTGCCGAATCCCTCGTCTGCCGTTGCTGCCGGGCAGCTACAGCATCTCCGCCTTGTGCTATGCCAATTACGACGCATTTCCACAGGCCGTGGACCACTGGGAACGCGCGGAGCATTTCATCATTGAAGAAGACGTCGGATATCAACACGGGTTGATTTCCCTGGAGACTACGTGGGATTTCCGGGAACAGGCTGAACCTTCCGTTCCGGAAAAAGAATCTTCTGCGGAAAATAGGAAGCTTTGATTCGCTTATTTTTTTGAGCATGGTATACTGCTCCAACCATCACAGACATACGAAAGGTGCCGAATATGGACGCTCGTTTGAAACCGGTGGCATTGGGACTCGCGGCAGGGGTTTTGTGGGGCTTGTCCATCTTTCTCCTGACCTTCTTTGTTCTGGTTCATGGCGAAACGATGGAAACAACCGCCAAGTTGGGCCGAGTGTATCTGGGGTATACGCCCAGTGTCCCCGGCGCGTTTATCGGGTTGGCGTATGGTTTTGTGCACGGTTTTGTGAGCGGATGGCTTCTCGGAGTGTTCTACAACAAATTTGCCGGAAAAGCGTGAGAGTGCGTGGATTTCGAGCGGAAGCCGCCGCCCGCTGCCCCCGGCAATAATGGACAGGAAAATCGGCGGTATCAACCCATGATTTTGTCGAACTCGGAGGACTCTTCCAAACGATATCCCCTGGCGGAGGATGCTATCGGAGAGCCGGTGACCGCCATCCCTCTTATTCAGCCGCCGGAAATCCTTCATTTGCAGGTTACCGAACGGTGCAACTTCGCCTGTCCGAAATGCTACCTGCCGGAGCTGAACACCACTTCGCCCAAAAGTGAGCTCACTCCGCAAGAAATCCAGGACAAGGTATTTTCCCCCGCCGCCGAAATCGGGGTCAGGAAAGTGGTGATTACCGGCGGGGAACCGTTCCTGTATCGAAGGCTTTTCGATGTACTGGAGTCGGCCAAAGAGTATTTCTCGGAGGTATTTGTCGGCACGAGCGGCTTTTTCCTGGATCAGCCCAATATCGACCGCGTTCTGGAG
>JAKPRU010001058.1 GCA_029557025.1 Candidatus Omnitrophota bacterium
ACACGATGAAATCGAAAAGGCAGAGCGTGTGTTGAGGATCAACCGAATCATGGACTCTCTTTCCAAGCCGCATCCATATCTGTTTCTTCGCGCGATTCATCCTCATCTACCGCCCATGGTTTTGTACAATGGAAAATACGATGCCAGTGTGCATACTCGGTTTGCGGTTGTCGGGGACAGCGTGGCGGATATCTGGGCGGGGAGGAAAATCGGCTGCCCCACGGTGGCGGTTTTATCGGGAGCCGCGGGGGTACTGGGACGTCGGAATCTTGAGGAGGCCGGAGCGGACTATATTGTTGAGAATCTGGAGCATCTGGCGGGAGCGTTTACGAAGAGAATTACGAATTAAGAATTGAAGAAAGAGAAAAGAAAGTGACCCAAGGGACATAGAGAACATAAGGAGGAGAGGGGATAAGGAAGTGACCGGAATATGAAACCGCGCGGATCTGTGGAGTTGCTTTAAATCAGGGGCGAGTCGAAACGCGGAGTTTCCACGGGCCATCCGGCACAGAGTCTTCGTCTACAAAACGCCAATTGACCAAGCCTTGCCCGTCGATATTCAGGATTTTGCAGAGATCGGGAGAAAGGTCGATTCCGGCCCCGTTTTTGATTCGACGGATGGGGCGTCGATAGGTTCCATTTGTGCTGCGGAAAACGTTGAGTCGCTTTCCTTCCTGGAGTTCCGCATGAGGACGCACCGTACCGGTCTCATCAAATACATACTCGGCATCATTGGCAAACCAGGGTCCGACATCCTCCCATTGTGCGAAAGCCCGTTCCCCGGTCGTGGCATTGACTATTTCCACCCAGCGATTCTTGCAGGGACCGTATTCTTCGAATCCGGGGACCCGGTCATTGAAAGGCAGTGCGATGTGAAAGGGGTTTTCCTTAAGGGGGTCAATTGAGTTCCAGGCTGTGCGGGGTCGGCGGGAATCGGACAGATCGAAGCAGGTTGCCAGGATATTGACATGCCATGCACCGAGTTCGGGTTCAGGCGGAGGGGCGGTAATAGACGGTTCCGGTAGAGGAACAACCGGTGCGGGCAATTCCGGCATGGGAACCATAGAAGGTGGCGGCGGGGCAGTCTCCACCGGTCGGGAGGGAAGGTGCGAGATGGCAACAGATTCCTTCGGGACCCGGATTTTCGGACGTGGAAGAGATTCCGCCGTGCCCGGCATCTCCCGTTTCGGCTGCGCACAGCCGGCCAGAGCAAGCACCACGGCAAGAACCAGCAACACTCCGCTTGATGCCGAAGGATTCCTCATTCGTATCGTACCTTTGTGCGATATCTCGACCCACACTTCGCGCATTCCCAAAAACAGAGCGGCGGGTAAATCCGCTCCTCCCATTGGGAATTGCGCAATTCAATCACGGATTTCGCCACTTGCCAACGGGATTTAGACCAAAAGATTTGACCTCCCGTGGTGGCCCTTGATCCTCAGCGCCAGGGATACAAGGTGTCCTTTCATCCCCCTGTGGCTCCCCCGATCTCTGGGGACAGTTTTCTCGATTCAACATCGCCTTGTAAGGCAATGTTGTCTGTTTTGCCGGACAGGTTTCTAACGGTCGATCCTTCAATGACATTGGCAGCGGCAACTGCAAAAGCGAAAAAGCACCAGAGAAACAGCTGGGTCCAGAAATGATAGAAAAGGTTGCAGACGCCCAGCCCGACTGTGGCCGCCAGTATCCCCCGCAACAACAGGCCATCGGGGTCATGGACTGCCAACCCCCGTTGAGCGGTCCACAGGCGATGCAGAACCACCAGGTAAGTAAATACGAAAATCACACCACCGATGAGTCCCATTTCCGCGAAAATCGACAGGAATCCGGAATGGGCCGTTGCGCCGGGAAGGTTCGGATTAAATTGCGCTTGATAAACCGAAGAGTAATTGTGGATTCCGACGCCGGTCAGGGGATGGTTCCGAAGCATCTCCAGCGCGGCCAGGCCGTAATAGGCATGTTCCACCACAGAGCGTTCTCCAGTAAGGCTCTGCTTCACCCGCCGCGCCACCATGCCGATCGGATTGATTTGCGCAACGATGCAGATCACCGCGACAATCCCAATAAAAACAAGATATTTGCGGGCCAATCGGCCGATCGGGAATCCAAACCCGACCAACACCACCACGGCCGCGACTCCTCCGAGCCAACCGCTTCTCGAAAAAGTAAGCAGCCAGATCGCTACCAGCCCGATCAATCCCCAATACGCCTTGCCGGACAGGTTTCCGTGCAACAGACCACACCAGGCATAAACCAGAAACAAGGACAGAACAATCACCAAATAGGCGGAGAAGATATTCCAGTCGAAGAATGTGCCGGAGACCCGGACCACACTCATGCCATGGGAAAAAACGATGGCTCCCGGCTCGACCAGCATCCGTGGAAGCGTCGGATTCCGCCGGGCAAGCGCGAGCAGGGGCTGCGAGGGAAAGCCCAGGAAATACCCGGCGGCCTGCCAGAACGCATAGCCGCAGACCGCCACAGCGGACCACGTGAAAAACCTCAGGTATCGCTCCAGTTCCTTGCGATCCGAGATCAGGCGGGTTGTGCCGATACACACGGCGAAGACAATGCCGACTTGGACAGTCATCCGGACGGCCTGCATGGGGCTGTAAGCAAACAGGCACGAGAGGGCCATCGCGCCCATGCAGGACAAGATGCACCAGTCCCAGGATGTCCATTCAGGTCGGCTAAGAAGGCGATCCCGGTA
>JAKPRU010001064.1 GCA_029557025.1 Candidatus Omnitrophota bacterium
GAACAGGGGGATAGATTTGAGCCAGTTCCGGGTCATGTTTGCCCCAGAGTGTGTCCGGTTTCCCACAGAGGACCGTTGCGTTCCACCCTATTGCAGGCAAGTTAGCGATAGTGCGCTGAACCTGGATGGACCGGGGACTGAGCAGTGGGGGATAGTAGCAGGATAATGTCAGCAATGAGCGCAAGGGATTCTCCATCACAGCCATCTTTTCGCCCAAATTTCCAGAACAAACAGTATCCAGGCTTTTTGCACTTCGGTTGAAGACCCGCCATTCCTGGCGGCCTGGATCACTTCCCGAATGTTCTCTTTTCGGAACAGGCTTTCAATAAACGTCTCTTTGGAGAGCAGCGTATCTTCCACATACCGGCCGAACTTATCCTGCATCCACAAATCCAGCGGAACGGGAAATCCTTTTTTGGGGCGTGTGAGAATGGAGTCCGGCAGACGGTCATGCGCAAACCGTCGTACCAGGTACTTGGTGATATACTTTCCATTCGCATCGCGCTTGATCTTTCGTTCCGGCGGGCGTTGCGCCGCCCAAGCCACCAAGCGGTGATCCAGAAACGGAACCCGCAGCTCAATGGAGGTTGCCATGGTCATCTTGTCCGCCTTCATCAGGAGATCTTCCACAAGCCAATCCTGACAGTAGGCATATAGAACTTGGTGAAGCGGCTCTTTCGCACGGACCGCCCGGTAATACCCGGCAATGATCTCCTGAGAGTCCGCATACTTTGGCGCATCCGGCCACAGAGTTATCTTTTCCGGTGTTGTAAAGAAATCCGTCATATAGGGCCGGAACACCGCGTTCCTCTGCGTAAGCGGGATGTTCAGGCGGTCGATTCGCTCGACTGCGCGAGTGTTTCCCAGTAATCGAAACAACGCTCGAGGCAGCGTATCTCGAAGGAAAGACGGAAGACGGTGCAGCATTCGGATCTTGTCCCAATAGGCCGCGGCGCGGTCCAGCGTATATCCCGCAAAAACTTCATCCGCTCCTTCCCCCGAAAGAACGACTTTCACATGTTTTGCCGCGAGTTTTGAGACGAAATACAGGGGTATCGAGGCCGGATCGGCCAGCGGTTCATCGGTGTGCCACGCAAACTCCGGCAGAAAATCGACGAAATCCTGCAAGGTGATTTCAATTTCGTGGTGATCGGTCTTGTATCGCCGGGCAATTTCCCGCGCGTAGGGCAATTCGTTGAATGCGTGCTTATCGGCGAGGGCAACGGAGAAGGTACTTAGCGGCGTGTTGTGTACTTCCGCAACCGCCGAGGCTACCGTGCTGGAGTCCAGACCGCCGCTCAGAAGGATTCCTACCGGAACATCCGCAATAAGCCGACGTTTGACCGCATCCAGAAACAACTCCGAAAACTCCCGGGAATCGTCTTCCTCATCCGTCGGCATCGATTCCTCCGGGTAAGGAATTTCCCAATAACGATCCGGAACAGGATCGGTCTTCCCTGTTTCGAGTGTCAGTGTGTGTCCCGGTGGAAGTTTTCGGATATCTTTCCAGATCGTTCCCGGTTGGGGGACATACCGGAATGTGAGGTAATTCCAGATCGCCTCCAGGTTCAGCTCTTTGGGGATGAATCCTGTCGCGAGGATGGATTTGATTTCCGACGCGAAAAGGAACATGTTTCCCCGCTGCGCATAATAGAGAGGCTTGATTCCCATACGGTCGCGGGCCAGGAACAAGCGTTGATTCCGCTCATCCCAGATCGCGAAGGCAAACATGCCAATCAATTCCTGAACACAGCGAGGGCCGAGTTCTTCGTACAGGTGAAGAATGGTTTCCGTGTCGGTTTTGCTGGAGAATCGGTGTCCCTTTTTCAGGAGATCCTCGCGCAGTTCCCGGTAATTGTAGATCTCCCCATTGAAGATGATCCGGCAAGTCTGATCTTCGTTTGTGATGGGTTGCCTGCCGGTGGAGAGATCGATAATGCTGAGCCGACGCATCCCCATCCCGAAGGAACCCTGGAGGTAATGCCCTTCATCATCGGGACCGCGATGGCGGATCACACGGCACATCTCCGTAATGACGCGCTCATCGACAATCCCGTCCGTTTTCCATATTCCCACAATTCCGCACATGGATTCTCCAGGTCCTTCAGGTCTTGATTGATCCTCACCCCCCAGTATGGAGAGGGGGAGTGTCACCCTGTCATTCCGGCGAAAGCAGGAATCCAGGCCGAATGTTTGAGCGTAATGACGTTTTCTGCGAGTGTAAAGGATGTGGAAATGTTCCCGAATATCGAATCAGAAGGGTTACAGACGCTTGATGGGATTTATCTTTTTGCAGGAATATCAGGGGACTGGAATGATTGGCTGCAAAGGAGTACCCAGACATCCCCCTGCCCGGGACCGTTAGAGCCATCCGGATAGAACTCACTCGGCACGAGGCAGCGAAATCCGGCTGGGCTGTCTATGTCTGTACTCGGATGCTTCCTTACGAATCGGATTGGGCATCGACTTTCAATGTTGCATTCAGGTTTTTCCATTGGACCGGGATTTCGCTCGACCCCGCCAGAAGACGACTCTCGTTCAACGTTGCCCGTGCGCTGGCCTTCCAGTCTCGCTCCCGAATCCAT
The DNA here is from genome assembly GCA_029557025.1 of Candidatus Omnitrophota bacterium. Lineage (GTDB taxonomy): Bacteria > Hinthialibacterota > Hinthialibacteria > Hinthialibacterales > JAKPRU01 > JAKPRU01. Next base: position 2,586 of record JAKPRU010001064.1, read on the forward strand.
TCGCCGCGTACTTGAATATCTGCCTTCCCGCCGAAATCCAGCCCCTCCAACCGCAGGCTTTTCCATATCTGCTTCGCGGAGGAATAAAACTGCGCGAGATCTTTCAAATGAAGCACAAGGTCATAAGTGATCGACTTCAGTCCCTTGGAATCCGTAGTTGCGACAGCGGTTCCTGTGAGAGTGAACAGATCGCAGGAGGATTGAATGTCCGAAATCTCGATGGGGGCCGTGTTGTTCTGCCGCGTGATCTGCGCGGAGAAATCCCATTGGGGAAGTGTGAGGCTCTCCCACTTGGGTTGTTTGGCTGAAATGGAAACATTTCCGGTCAGTGATCCTTCCTGGCGTTGGATCACCTGGCTGTTCATACGGAGTTCCGAGGCGGAGAATGTTGCACTGGGAACGACAAGGTTGGCCATTGCCGTTACAAGATTCAGGTGTTTTTCAGTCGGGTGAATAGAGAATTTCGTCTCCAGGTCTGCCATGCCGGAAGGAGTGTCTTTTGCCGCCGCGCCGGGAAGTGCGAGAGTCCAGAGGCGATCCAGCGACAAGTTTTTGCTCTGAAGATCCCCATCCATTTCGAGCGAAGGCGAAGCTTTTCCCGAGAGGTTTCCAACGATCCGGCAAAGCCCCGGCGCATCGAGCGAAATGCGATCCGCCGTAAATGCTTTCCAGCCTGCGCTTGTGATCTGACCGATGGACAGGTTCAGCCGAGAGACATCCAGCGCACGTTCTCCCGCCTGAAGGCTATCGACCTCTGCGGAGAATTTCAGCGTGCCTTTCTCAATGCCGGTTTGTGGATGGATCGTGGATTGAAAATCCAGCTGACCCGCCCGAGTTTTGATATGAAATCCGGGTCTTGAATACTCAAAAGGATCAAGAAATACATTCATGGACACATCGCCTGTCTGGGTTGACGGGATATTGATTTGTCCTGATGCGGAAGCGATTTTCAACGGAGGGGTATTCCGGCCGCTTGAGAACGCAACCTGACTCAGGTTGATCGCGGTCTGCGCGGAGAAGGGCGACAGGGAGGCGATTTGCATAGAGATCAAACCGGGCGGATTCTGTGCGGCTTCCATCGCCCCCAGGCGAAGAAGAACATCCAACGGTCCGGTCGGCGGGCAGGTTGCCGAACAGGACGCCCCGTTTTGAAGGTTTGATGGAATCCACTTCGGAACAAACGATGCCGGAAGCCAGCCGAACCCGTCCGTCCGCAAAGTCATTGACGCGCCTTTATCCTGCGGAGAGAATCCTTGTGTGCGAGTCTCCACTTCGACCTTTGATCCGTCGGGGGATTTCGCGCTTCCGATCAGGTGAAGTCGCTCCGCCTTCATATCCCGTTTGATAGAGATATTCTTAAGTTCGATGTTTCCTCCGTCTATTGCGGCACGAAACTTCCCATCTGTGATCTTGAAATCCCCCAGCAAGTTCATACATAAGTCCTCCACCGTTGTGAGGATTTTACGCAGGTTGTCCGGAGTGAATACTTTTCCGGATTTTTCAGTCTTTTCCCCACCGCCCCCCTGGATCGCAACATCCGGTCTGTCGATCTCGAGAGCGACTCTCCGGCCGGCTTCCGTTCGCTTCCAGCCTACGTCAATCGCGGGGACGGCAATGTCCAATCCTTTCGCAAGCCCGGATGGGGAGTGAAGCTCACGGAGGCTTACTTCACCCTCGCCCAGCACCGACCATTTCAAGACCAACTTGTCCGCACTCAGCCGCCGGGTCTCGCCTTCTTTGGGGGCGATTTCAACCGCCACGTTTAACAGAGACGGCTGCAAGAATGGCGAGACAGTCGCCCGCTGCCATTCGGCTTTTACACCATGGGAGGCAATCTGTTTTCCAATCCATTCCTGACCCGACCCGGTGGTCAGAAACCAATACATAGCCAGATACGCGATCAGGTACAATCCTGCAAGAATCCCGACAATGACCAGGAGGAATTTTCTGCCTCGACGACCTGATAAAAAGAACTTTCTTCCGTCCATAGTGATCCACCTTTGTGATAATTCCGGACACAACAATCCTTACTGAGTATACACCTTTCGGATCGTTAATGCTCAGAAAATGTAAGCAGACAGCGGAGGCCGGCTTGCGATATTCGGATTAAATCGGTTCGTATCATGGATTAAACGACCCATATTTGGCATTGGAGTTGCTTTCGATTGTCCCAGGAGACGGAAAAAACAGGAGAATATCATGTCCACTGTCACAAATGTTGAATCGACTTCTCCCAGACCCCCGTTTGCACAGAAATCCTCAGTTCAGCCATCCGCTGGGGCGTTTGAGAACACCCTGGTTGCGGCAGCGGACTCGCAGCCGAAACAGAAGGGGCAGGCTGCTCCTGCTCCCGCCCGCGCCTCCGCCCTGGAACTGCCTCCGGCCTCCGTCAACTTCAAACCGAAAAGCGCTGTTTCCACGCCGTCCTCCGTTCGCCTCTTCCGACCGCTTCCACTTGCCGGAAACACCCAAACATCGTCAACGATCATTGCTCGACCGGTTAGCCCAACCGCTACACAGTCCGCGCCGGTTACAGCCCGGCAGGCCGCGTCCGAGGGTCTGGCGGAGCAGGTCGTTTCCGATTACAGAGAATATCAACAAATGATGGACGATAAGTCTCAGGCTAATGCCGGATCGTCTCAGGCCATACCCGAATCGGTGGACCTTCGACCGACTTCCCCGCTGCCGGTCTCGCCCGAAACCGCCATTCCGTACAGACAAGCCATCGCACAAAGTGAACAGAGTGCTGTTGTACAGGAACCATCTATCGGAGCGTCTTTCCGGGAACCCAGATCGCCATTTCCAATTCTGACCGCACCCGCCGGCCCGGCCGCTTCCACTACCCCGGTGACCCCGGTTGTCACGGAATCTGAGCCGTCCCAACCTGCCAAACAGAAGACACCTATCGGGGAGGCTCTCGCTGCCTATAAAGACGAACAGTTGCTCTCTAATGCAGGCGGAGACAACTACATCCGCACAGGCGAAACCATGGAGGTCGATCCCGACTACGATCACACGCAGTTCTCCCAGCGTGTCGGCAAAGACCTGATCGATGCAAAAGAAAACTTGAAAGATGCCGTGGGGGACCTCTCGACCGGATCGGTAACACACTACCGGGATGAATCGGGCGAAATCCAGGTACGAAAACATCGGGGATTCTTCAAGACTCTGGGCAATTTCGGAAAAGACATTGCCAGTGGAGTAACCCTGGGGATCTATCGTCCCAAGGGGCAAGAGGCTCCAACGGGGCTTAGCCGTGTAGTGTACCCGTTCAAGAAAGTTGTTGTGGATGGAGTGATGAAAGACTTGGTTATCGGTATTCCGAGCAGCCTGATTCATGCCGGGGAGCATACAACTCTGGCGGCTCTGAACACCAGCGAAGCCGTACCGGATGCCACTATCGGGAACGCCCCCGCCGGAAGGCAACTCACTACATCAACATTCGATAATACCCAGGTCGGTGCGAGCTATGTGGCCGATGTGATGCCCGCCGGTGAAGCCTGGGAACGGGTTGGAGCCGCCGGGCAGGATGGAAACTGGGGAGTGCCGATTGCCACTAACCTGAAGGCTTCCGAGTACAACTCGACCGATCCGCGATTCCTTGGCGTACGCAATACGGGATTTCGGAAAGGCGTTGAGACCATCGGGACTTTAGGGATGGGAGCGGCTGTGGCCGCAGCAAATGCTCCCACGGCAGCCCTGACCGCCTCCGCAGCCATGAATCCGGGAACCACTGAAATACCCGCAGAGGAAATCATCCGGAAAGAGCCTTCTTCGCCCATGCCATCTCCGGCGGAAATGGACCCTGAACTGGCTGCTGCCCTCGAAGCCCTCTATAAGGCGCGAGAGAGGCAGGCCCCCGGATTCACACAGACCAGCCCCTCGCTTACAACTTCTGCTGCCGCCGATCGACGTCCGAAACTCTGGGAAAACCCGTAAGACAATCGTTCCGCTGACCAACAAAACCGCCGGGGAAACCTCGGCGGTTTTTTGTCGACAAGACGGATGAACAATAATACGTATATCACGGTAGACACATCCGCCGGGAACCCGCACAATAACATAAATCTATAGAAAACAGGATTGACATGTTTCGGATTTCTTTACCCTGCCTGGTTCTGCTGTCGATTTGCATGTTCCCCGGATATAGCTTGGCCAAAAAGGAGATCCCCGGCGTTCACGCGGCATCTCTTGATCTGGCCTCCCCGGTTGCGGTTCTCCCGTTTACCTGGAACGAGGCGGTCAAACCGAAAGTTCGAGAAAACCTTGCAGACCTTCCCCGGCTCGCGCGCGAGATCTTTGCGGAGTCTTTCGCAACCCTGCCTTATGAAGACATGGACGAAGCGGTGGTTCTCAAGAAGATCCGCGATGCAGGATTCCTGGAAGAGAACCGTTGGCAGGCAATGAAATCAAGCGATCTGGCATCCCTCATCGGCGCGGGAACACTGGTGGAAGGTGAGATCACAAAAGCCTCTTTGGGCAAGAGTGGCCTCTGGAACCGCACAGTGTTCGGCATTCGGATTTCCTTTGTCGATGGAAAATCCGAAATGTTGCACTGGCAGGGAACGGCGGAATCCAAACGGTACGGCGGACTTCTACTTCATACTGGGCTGGCGACCGAATTCCTTTCCGAACTCTCCAGCAACGAGGCGCAACGCCGACGGACGTTAGAAAACACTGTGAGAGATGCCATGCGCAAAATCCTGTTGACTCTTCCGCCGACCGAAAATCTGGTGATTCTCACGCCGGTGATAGAAACCGGCCAGGTAAAAATTGAACCCGGTCCGCCGAAAGAGATTACCGTTGAAATCCGGGGGACTCCCGATTGTATCGCCACATTCGATATCGGATCGTTTCGAAGATACATCCCGCTTTGGGAAGTGGAAAGCGGGATGTATCGAGGCAGCTATATCGCCCAGCCGAACGATTCGGCCGCGAGTCAGGAAGTGCGGGTTCGTTTGGAATCCCGCCTTGGGGTGGCCGCGGTACGGCGAGTCGAACAGGAGGCAGTGACACTCCCATGAAGGCGCCTGTCCGTATCCATTATGTTCTGTTCGTCGCTTTGGTCTGCATTCCAGCGAGTTCTGTTCAATCTTCTGTTTCGAAAAAAATAGTCGTTGCTCCAAAGATCGATCTCAGCAGACCGGTCCGTGTGGCCCTTTTGCCGATGGAGGCGAAAGAGAGTTGGGGAGAAGGTTCGCGCCATATCCGCCGCGCTTTCTATGGTGAATTACTGGAAATCCCAGAGTTTCGTCTCATGGAACCAGCTGCGGTAGACCACCTTCTTGAGAAAAAGGGTCTTTTACAGGACAGTCGCTGGAGCGAGCAAGATCCCAAAGTCCTCGCCGAGTCACTCAATGTGGATTTTCTGATTTATCCCCGGTTGACTGCGTGGACACAGCGATATTTCCTTTTACAGTCGCAGACCTCTGTGGCTGTCCGGGCATCCATGGTCGATGGACACACCGGTGAGCGGGTTTGGGAGGCGGAATCGAAAGCGAGATTCCAGAAGGGCCTGACCGGCATTCCAACCGGCCTAACGGCTCTCGCTTTAGAACCTTTGCGCGGCATGAGAAAACGGTTCCTGTATGAGTGCGCATTCGATGCCACCCACGGGCTGTGGGAATGCCTTATGCCGCAACCGACAAGTCAGGAACAGGCAAGAGAATCCGCTCGGCAAATCAAGTCAACCTCTTCCAAACAAAAGGAAAGGGCGAATACCCGGTCCGAATCAAAGGAACCCGCTTTGGCGATCCGCGCTGTCGATGCTGTTTTGGAGGAGAATACGCTGACAGTCATCATCGAAGGAACAGCGGGCTGTGCGGCGTCATTTTTCTTTGATGACATGAATCGGTTGTTTCCGCTCACCGAAATCGCTTCGGGCCGATATCGGGGACAATATCGAATCCCTCCGGAAATTGCGCTTTCCCCCACGAAAGTGGAGGTTCGTCTTGTTTCTCCGGATGGCCGCGCTGTGATCGGCCAAGTGGAACACGCCGACAATGTGAAATCCCAGTAGAATGGCTTGTCTCACTATATGAATCCCATCGAAAAATACATCGGTTGCCTGGTCGGGCTTGCCGTCGGCGATGCGTTCGGGACAAACGCGCACGGCGGGAATCCGGACCGGTCCAAGGCTCCATCGGATCATTCGCTGAGTCGACTGCCGGGCGGATTTCTTCTGTACACGTCAGACACGCAACGCGCTTTGCTGTTGGCGGAATCGCTGGCCGAATGTGGGAGACCGGACCCGGAGGATTTGTGTGCCCGATTTCTTCGCATGTCGGAGGGTCCGAAACACCTGCCGCTGGGAAGTTTCCGGCGACCGGGGCGGAATTTCCGCATGTCCATCGATAAATTGAAAGCGGGTTGGGCCTGGGATCAATCGGGAGCGGACTCGCCCGGAATGGGCGCAGCGGCCCGAATCGCACCCTTGGGATTGGTTGCCACGGACCGGACCGAATTGATCGAGCAGGCTACTCGCCTGTCCCTGCCGACTCATCGCGATCCGAGGGCGATTGCGGCAGCTGTTGCGGTCGCGTTTTTGATTTTCGATGAAATAAGTGGACAGAGTCGAGGAGAACAGGATGAGACCGTCGCATCGGTGCGCCTGCGACGAACCATCGAAACCGTGTTGGAAGCGGAAAACCGCATGGACAGGGATTACCGCAACCGGATTACGCTGGATTCCGCGCCGTTCCTTCACCAGATGTCGGAAATGCTGCAAGTGGTGGAAACCTGCCTGGACCTGGATCGGGAGAGAGCGTTGGAACAAATTGCGGGGCGGGCATCCGAACTGTTCGGCGCCCCGGTTTCCGCTTCAGCGGGCCTGTCACTTGCCGGAGTTTCATCGGCAATCTGGTTCGTATCGAGCCGGGCGTTCGATTTCGAGGCGGCCATCACGGAAATCCTCCACGCGAGGGCGGACGCGGGAAGTGTCACTACCATCGCAGGGGCGCTTTGCGGGTGTATTCGCCCCGATACGATCCCTGTTGCCTGGAAAGACCTGCTGATCAATGTGGACCAGATCATACTCCGCGCAAAACGTCTGGCCGGTGTTGAAATCCCTCCCGGTCTGCTGCGTGACCTCCGTCAATTCGAGCGAGCCTGTACCGAACAGTTTCATCTTCGCCGGAAGGTCCATCGAACACCTCTGCGGGCCTATTCGGAGGCAACAGCGGAAAACGATCGCGTTTTTGGAGTTCGTGTCATTTCCGGACGATCGGGAGATCCCTGTGTGTTTTTCTTCGATGGAAACCTGGACCTGTGTGGGCTGTTCGACCTGGGGCGCACCTTTCCGCTTCGTCCTCCCGATATCCGCCGCATGAATTACCTGTTTGTTACGCACAGCCATATCGACCATTTCATCGGATTCGATCACATTCTTCGCCATTCACTCAACCGCCCGAACCTACTCCACGTTTTCGGTCCTCCACATATTGCCGCGCAGGTTCAACACCGCCTGCGAAGTTATATCTGGAATCTGCGACGATCGCTTCGATTAGATATTCGGATCCATGAGATCGACGAATCGGCTGTCACCATATCGAATATCTCGATGCAGACAGCATTCGCCCGCCGTGAAGAGGAGGCCTCCCATCCGCACCACGGGGTCATTTTTGAGACGGAGCGGTTCTTATTTCGAGCGGCAACTTTGCGCCATGGAATGCCCTGTCTGGGATATGCCATAGAGGAGCCTGCCTTTGTCCGAGTTGATAAGGACCGTCTGGAATCTTCCGGCCTGTGCCCTGGACCCTGGCTGAATGCGCTGAAGACTGCCTGGCGTTCCGGTACGCTGGATACAACGACGCTTGATATCCGGGGCAAAGAGTATCCTGCGCGGCCGTTGGCGCAGGATTTACTGGTGGAGTATCCGGGGCGGAAAGTCGCTTATGTGGTAGACACTGTGTTTACCGACGAAACGCGGGCACGCATTGTCGAACTGGCGCGTCATGCCGACCTGTTTCTCTGCGAGGCGGCTTTCTCTCAGCAACTGGATGCAGAACAGGCCAAACGCAAATTCCATCTCACAGCATTTCAGGCCGGGACCCTCGCCAGAGAGGCCGATGTAAAACGTCTCCACATCTTCCACTTCTCACGTCGTTATCAAACAAGACCAATGATTCTGATCCGCGAAGCCAGACAAGCCGCCGGGGGAATTGAGGTCACCTATTGAAGCGTTCCTGAACCGGGATAGCGAGGTCGTTGAATCTGTCTTATCCCAAGTTTCGTAATCGTTCTGTCGGCCCAAATGATGCCGTGTCGGGCGAAGATGTCGCCAATTTTTCAGGTAACGAAACGCCGTCTCCACACACGGCAGAATCCTGTAAACCCTTAATTTTTATTGCGACCCTGTTTATGCCATAAAAGGTGGCCTTTAAACAGGTACTCGTAAAAAACCAGGGCTAATCCCGTCCGGAATGGATTTCCCTCACAATCTCTACATTTTCGGAAATCTGGTCTTTGTATTTCGGAAAGACTCCCACAACTACAGCATCATTGGGTTTGATATGAGCGAACACAAATCGGAACGCCTCGCGGACTTCTTCGGATGAACCGCATTTCCGCCCTGCCGCAAGGATCTTGAACAGGAGACAGGTCTTATCGGTCTCGCATACAAAACGGCACATCCGATCCCGATCTTCCTCGATGAACGGTTCCTCGACACGTTTGCCGCCCGCCAGCAGGCTTTGCCGTTCCACCCGGCTGATGTTGTAACAACAGGCCATGTAGAAATCAATATCCCAGCTGCGTTCCTCGCAGTACTCAAGTACCTCCGGGATGTGGGAACAGATTCCAATCTGCAATCCCAAGTCCCGGATAATTTTCAGGTACTCCTGTATCTCGTCGATTCGACCCGCTTTCCAGAGTTCATCCGTGTAGCTTCCGTGGTGGTAGACGGCAATCGGATGATGTTTGGCGATTTGGCGGATGTTGTCGGGAATGTCACCCCATTCGGTAGCCGTTTGGACAATCCAATGCATGGCGCCACCCCGATTTCGGTACTCGTCTACCCACCCCATGACAATCCGGTCTCCGCGTGAAACCATCGCGGTGATTCCGGCTCGTTCGGCATCGAACAGGGTCTGGACTACACGTTCGGCGGTGTAATACTCGGCCATCTCACGGTCCAGGGTTTCCGACAGGTGCGAGTAGCCACGGAACGGATTTCCACCGATAATTAAGCGGGAAATGTCATACGGACCGAACGGAATAGAGGGAAGGGGTGGATGCATACGCTAGAGTTCCGACTGCCAAGATGAAATTCAATGCGGACGCCGGGCTTCCTGTACCGCACGTTTGTTTACGCGCTCGACCAGATTAAAGAACATCTCCAGCCCTTCCAGTTCGCGGGGACCGACATCGAACAAAACATTCTGTGTAAGGAACTCGCGAATAAAATCGGCGTTGAACTTCCGGCTTTGGGGAGTTTGTTCGATGATGCGATCGAGATTGGCGCATCCCCGTTGTTTCATTTCCAGAAACAGCGGGGTAACGGCCTCCATATCGACATGATCCGTTGCCAGCCAGCGTGCGTAGACAAACGGCAATCCCACAGCCTTTTTCCATTCCTCGCCGAGATCGAATACGTACTGTTCCGGATGGAGAAAATAATACCTGGGATCGCCGATGGTTAACGCGGCTTCTCCAAGGAAAAGGCCCTGCTCGACAGGCAGATGATAATAATGGTATGTCGGGCGACGGCCGTAATACTCTTCAAGGATAATTTTCGTGAGGGCGCAGGAGGTCATGGAGTCCTCCAATAACGCGACCGTTTCGAGTTCCTCCAGGGGAACGCGGCTGTGCAGAAGGATACTTCTCACCGGCCCGTCCGAGACGATTCCAATATGAGGAATACTCTGATAGTCGCGGTGCATCTGGTGGATCGAAGAGACCATGGCAATGTCGATTTCCCCCTCATCCATCATGTGGCCCAGTTTGCGGGGCACCTCCAGAATCAGGGATGCCTCGGGCCACACCTCGGAGAACTGATAAATCAGCGGTTTGGCATTCAGATAGGGCACGCAGCCGACGCGCAAGGCGGGACGGCGGCCTTTGGAAACGGGTCGAACCGATTCAGTCACTTCAGGTTGACCATTTTTACATCGAGAATCTGCGGAATGGCTCCGAGTTGCTCAACAAGTTCCCGGTTCGGGTGTTGATCCACATTCAACACCGTGAATGCGGGACCCCCGGGTTCCTTGCGGGCGAGTTTCATATCCGCAATATTGATTCCTGCTTTTCCGAGAACCGTACCGACATGCCCCACAATCCCCGGCTCGTCCGTGTTGCGGAGAATGACCAGATATCCATCCGGACGCGCATCGATGTGGTAGCCGTTCAGCCGCACAATCCGGGGATCCTTCGGCGGGAAGATCGTGCCGCTCAAAGAGTACTCCTCTTCTTTTGCCTGAAGCCGAACGGTAATCAGGGAACTGTACCCCTCGTTGTCTTCCGTCTTGGTTTCGGAGAACCGAATCCCCCGCCGTTTTGCGAGGAACGGAGCGTTTACCTCGTTGACCGTCTCTTCCGTGATCGGTGAGAGAATTCCTTTGAGGACGTTTACAGTCAATAGAGATGTGTCTAATTCGCTCACTTCTCCGGCATAAATAATTTCCACATGTTCCGGTGTCCGGGACAACAATTGAATCCCACACATCCCGAGTTTTTCCGCGACGAGCAGATAGGGGGCGATGACGTTTTTTATTTTAGGGTCCAACGCCGGAATGTTGACGGCGTTTTTGATTTCACCGCCGGTGAGAGCGTCCACAACCTGGTGAGCAATGGCGATAGCCACATTAACCTGCGCTTCCGTCGTGGAAGCTCCGAGGTGGGGAGTCATAATGCAGTTGGGATGTTTTAACAGGGGATTGTCGGGATCGACCGGTTCCTTCTCAAATACATCCAGTGCGGCCCCCGCGACATGCCCGGACTCCAGCGCGCGGAACAGGGCTTCTTCGTCGATGATCCCCCCGCGTGCGCAGTTAATGATTCGGACGCCTTTTTTCATTTTCGCCAAGGCGTCGTCGTCGACTATATGGCGGGTCTCGTTTGTGAGAATGCAGTGGAACGTAATGAAGTCCGCATTCCGGAAAACGTGTTCCAGGTCGGAGGATTCGAAGCCCATCCTCCTGATCTGTTCTTCGGCGGTATACGGATCGCAGGCCAGCACCTTCATCCCGAAGGCTAATGCGCGGCTGCCGACAATGCTCCCGACACGCCCCACGCCGATCACTCCCAGCGTTTTTCCGAACAGCTCTACGCCCTTGAATTTCGTTTTTTCCCACTTGCCTTCGCGCATGGATTGGGTGGCCTGCGGTATATTTCGGGCCAGGCTCATCATCAGGCTCCATGTATGTTCCGCCGTGGAAACGGTATTCCCGCCGGGGGTGTTCATCACAATGATCCCCCGCTCCGTGGCGGCATTCAAATCGACGTTATCCACGCCAACCCCGGCGCGTCCGATAATTTTCAACCGACTCGCTTTGGAGATGATATCGGCCGTGACCTTGGTGGCGCTTCGCACAATCAACCCATCGTAATCGCCGATAATCGCAGCCAGTTCCTCCGGGGGAAGCCCCACTTTTATATCCACTTCCAGGTCTTTTGCTTTCTTGAAAATCTCAACGGCTTCGTTGTCCAGTTTGTCGCTGATCAGGATTTTGAATGGCATGGTTGTCTCCGTTCTCCCAAGGTGCGCGTGTTGTCAGTCCGTAATGGATGCGAGCTTCGGCCATTCCCGGTTGAGAATCTCAATGGCGGCTCCGACACCTTTCCCGGCTTCCGGCACAGGCCGTCCAAGGTCCGCCAAAACCATCTCAGTTGCTGCCAGCATGAGCGGAACATCCATCCGGTCGGCATAGCCCATGTGGGCGAACCGGAATATCTTTCCTTTCAGGCTGTCCTGGCCGCCGGCGATGGTGATTCCATATTTGTTCCGCAACGTCTTGACAATTTCTCCGGCGTCCATTCCCTGGGGAGCCAGGATGGCGGTCAGGCCATTGAACGGCGCTTTCGGGTAAATCTCCAGGCCCATCGCCCTGACACCGGCACGCATCGCCTCGCCGAGAATCTCGTGACGATGCATGGTGCGATTGTACCCCTCTTCGCGAAATGCCTTGAGAGACTCACGCAATCCCATCACCAAGTTTACACCCGGTGTGAACGGCGTGGTCTGTTTAGCCAGGGAAGAGCGATATTTTTTCAGGTCCAGGTAGTACTTCGGGCATTTGGAGGCTGCGGTGAGTTTCCACGCCTTTTCGCTTAGACTGATGAAGGCCAGTCCGGGCGGGATGGTCAAAGCCTTGTGTCCGCCGCCGACCACGACATCCACTCCCCACTGATCGGTCAGCAGCGGGGTTGCGCCCAGCGAACTCGTCGCATCAATCACCATGACCGCGTTTGTTTTCCCGATTACCTCGGCGACCGCCCTGGCGTCGGTGACAATTCCGGTGCTGGTTTCGCTCAGGGTTGTATACACCGCTTTGACATCGGGATTCTTCTTGAGGGTCTCCGCAATGAGAGCGGGGTCGACGGCGTATCCCCATTCCACGTCGATGTTGATCGCCTCCACACCATACGCGGTGCAGATCTCCGACCAACGTTCCCCGAATTTACCGCCCCGCACACAGATCGCCTTATCGCCGGGTGAAAGCAGGTTGGAGACGGCGGCCTCCATCGCGCCCGTGGCCGAAGCGAGAATGATGTATACATCCTGCTCCGTTTGCACGACATACTTCAGGTTCTCACTCACCTCCATGAGGTATTCGCTAAAAACCGGAGACCGGTGATGGGTGATGGGCGAACCGAGCGCCTGGAGCACATAGGGCGGCACTTCGGTGGGTCCGGGTGAATACAGCCGGGGTTTCAAATCAGCTCGTGGGGACATTGCAGTAAACCTCCATTTGCACGATCCGTGACAAATAGTGCGTTGGATTTTGCACACGTCAACGGCGTGGAATTAAGCAATAACTATAGAATTATTCACCGGCAGGGGTCAACGGCTCACACTTTCCTTTACCGTTGACTGCCGGGCAGAGACGCCCGGCCTACTCATGAATATGGTGGGACAGGCCTCCGTGCCTG